>PETJ01000041.1:0-454 GCA_002781125.1 Candidatus Nealsonbacteria bacterium CG01_land_8_20_14_3_00_12
GCCTGAGTTAAAGCTGGGGCATCGTTTATTCCATCGCCGACCATTGCTACTTTAATTTCTCCTCCTTTTTGCAATTTCTTTATTACTTCAACTTTTTGGTCTGGCAAAACTTCAGCAATAACCTCGTCTATCCCAACTTTTTTAGCAATGGCTTTGGCGGTTCTTTGATTGTCTCCGGTCAGCATTATTGTTTTAAATCCCATTTTATGAAGTCGTTCTACAGCTGTTTTTGTTTCGTCTTTTAAGGTGTCAGCTACGGCTATTGCGCCCAAAACTCTCTTCCCTTCTTCAGCTACCCACATCACGGTCTTCCCTTCTTCTTGAAGTTGGCTTACCATTTCTTGAGCGCTTGAAACATCTAAGTTATTTTCTTCCATTAACTCTTTTCTTCCAACCAAAATCTTTTTCCCATTAATTTCTGCCATCACGCCTTTGCCAAATATAGCTTTGAAGT
>PETJ01000041.1:461-2882 GCA_002781125.1 Candidatus Nealsonbacteria bacterium CG01_land_8_20_14_3_00_12
TTCTAAAACTTCAATTCCTTTTTCTTTGGCTTTTTTAACAATTGCTTTTCCTAACGGATGTTCAGAGCCAGATTCAGCTGAAGCTGTTTTCTCTAAAATATCATCTTCTCTGAAATTTTTTTCAAAAACTTTAACATCGGTTACTTCCGGAGCTCCTTTGGTCAAAGTGCCGGTTTTATCTAAAACTATTACTTTGGTTTTACCCATTAGTTCAATTGCCTCCCCCCGACGGATAAGAATTCCCTGTTTCGCTCCCCGGCCGATGCCGACAGTCAAGGCAGTCGGAGTAGCCAAACCCAAAGCGCAGGGGCAGGCAATAATTAAAACCGTAATTGCTGCCACAATTGCCACAAAAAATTTTCCCAAAATCAACCAGCCAACAACCGTCACTAAGGCAATTATTAAAACTGCCGGCACAAAATAGGAAGTAATTTTATCGGCAAATTCCTGAATGGGAATGCGCGACCTTTGGGCTTCTTCAACAAGTTTGACAACTTGGGCAAAAAAAGTATCTTTGCCAACTTTTTCTGTTTCAATTTTTAAAAGCCCTTCCTGATTAATTGTCGCTCCAATAACCCGGTCTCCCACTTTTTTCTCCACTGGAAGGGACTCGCCTGTTGCCATTGATTCATCAACTGCCGAATGCCCCTCAATAATTTTACTATCGGTCGGGATTTTTTCGCCCGGCCTGACAACTATAATATCTCCCACTTTTAATTCCTCAATTGGAATTTCTCTCTCTTTACCATCTACTAAAATCCTGGCGGTTTTGGCTCCCAATTTCAAAAGTTCTCTCAGGGCTTCGGAGGTTTTTCCTCTTGCTCTTGTTTCTAAATACCTTCCTAATAACTGAAAGGCCATAATGAAAGCGGCAATTTCAAAAAATACCGGCACTTCAACAAAAAAAGCTACCACTCCAAAAAAGAAGGCAACTGAAGTACCGATTGAAATCAAAACATCCATATTGGCATAAAACTGGCGAATAGCTCTCAAAGCCGAGAGATGGACCTTAAAACCAATGATATAAACAACAATAAATGCCAAAATGGCTTCCAGTGTAAGTTGTAAAAAAGGAGAACCAAAAAGAGGTTTTTCAAGGTACATCATTGCCATTGTTCCCATCAGAGGAACACTCAAAATCAAAGCCCAAATTGCCCGAAGCTTTGCCCGTTCCACAAGTTTTTTTTCTTCAATTTCTTCCTGGCTTTCTTCTTCTAAAATCTTATATCCTAATTCCTCAACAATCTTTTTTAAATTGCTGTCTGAAACCGAATCTTCTGCCTCAACAAACATTTTTGAACTGGCGAAGTCAACATTAACTGTCAAAACACCCGGGTGTTTTTTAACCCGGGACTCAATATTTCTAGCACAAGAAACACAATCCATCCCCGAAATTTTAAATATTCCTTTTTTCATTTTCTTTTATAGAGGCCAATTAATTGGGATTGATCTAAAATGCGGCCTTCCATTTCTTTTTCAACTTCTTTCAATTTTGAACCCGATGGCAAATCTAATTTTTTATCTAAAGCATAAATTTTAAAGAAATAGCGATGTTCTCCAAGTGGCGGACAAGGACCTCCGTAATTTTCTTTTCCAAAACCATTTTTTCCCTGAATTGCCGCTTCTGGTAGACTATTTTCTTCAATTAAAGAAACATCGGGGCTAATATTGAAAACTAACCAATGCAAAAAGGTTCCCGTTGGCGCATCGGGATCATCAATTATTAAAACCAAACTCTTTGTCCCGCCTGGAATGCCTTTAATTTCTAAAGGTGGATTAATATCTTCTCCATCACAAGTATATTTTGAAGGAATTTTGGAATTATTTTCAAAAACAGAGCTAGAAATTTTCATAATTTTTGGCAATCCCAATTCTAAGGGAACCTCCTCGTTTGGTCTTTTTTGCCAAAAGAAAAAGATAATCCCTCCCAGAATCAGAATTAAAATAAAAATTACTAATTTAAACCTCATAATACTCTCCAGCGATTGTTTTCCAAATCAGATTTTTTAATAAGAACATTATCTCCTTGGATAATATTTGGCAGGTAGCCTGGCCAACACCCGCCGGGATTTTTATTTTCGGTTCCTAGACCCACCATTGGATAACGATTCCCGCAATTGTTACAGACCATATAATCTCCTTCTTGGCGATATCCTTTTTTATAGCGATAACACACATCACAAGCATCAAAGGCTGTTTTTATACTTCCATCACTGGTTTTAACCACAAAAAACCTTATTTTTTCTCCACCCAAATCATATCCATACCATTTAGCATTACTAGTCACCTCGGATAGGGGGATATTCACAAAACCGTCAGAATTAGTTTGACTTGATTTAAAAAGGCCAAATCCTTTTGTAAAAATAGCAACAATTAAAAATATTAAACAAAAAAATACAACTAAAATTTTGGTATTTTTCA
>PETJ01000041.1:2990-3706 GCA_002781125.1 Candidatus Nealsonbacteria bacterium CG01_land_8_20_14_3_00_12
GCCAGATTGTGCCCCATCGCTAAAATCTTTCTGAACTTCTGAAGTCATTTTGCCCGAATCTAAACAGCTATTGAACTTCGCCGTATCCAATCCCAAATCTTTTGCATATTGTTTAAGGCTACCTGTATCGAGTGCGTTCTGATTTTCAAATAATTTGTCGTGGTATTCCCAGAATTTGCCCTGTTCATCTGCGCATTCTGAGGCTTCGGCTGCTTTTTGAGCGTATTGATGAAAAGTCAGGGGAAAATCACGAAAAACGTGCCTCACTTTACCTGTCTTAATATAATTTTCCTCAATTTGAGGCAAGGTTTGTTGGAAAAACCTTCCACAGAAAGGACATTCGAATTCGGAAAATTCAATTATGGTAACAGGAGCATTTTCAGAGCCTCTTACCGGATCGTCATCAACGCTAACTTCTATTCTCGAGGGCTGTTGCTGCTCCTGCTGAGGTTGAACTTCTCTTAATGTCCCTCCAGACTGTTCGCTGGGTTCAGTAGCAATTCCACTGGTCAGAGAAGCAACTTGATTTGCCAAATTAGCGGTCCAATAAAGATTTATAGAGGTTAAAACTAACGCTATGGCGATTAATATTATTAAAACATTCGGTTTCGCCAGTCTAATTTTAATAACTTTTTCTTTAGAAACATTATTGCCAACATCAGTCATTTTCTCTCTAACGCTGGCTTTATAACCCATCTTCTCAATTTCTCTTTTTA
>PETJ01000070.1 GCA_002781125.1 Candidatus Nealsonbacteria bacterium CG01_land_8_20_14_3_00_12
CTCAAATTGGCTCAAAATTAACTGGGGTTTTATATATTTTAGATGAGCCATCAGTTGGCTTGCATAGCAGAGACCAGGGGAGGTTAATTGAAACCTTAAAAAAATTAAGAGATTTGGGTAATACTGTGGTTTTGTGTGAACATGACGCCCAAACCATTAGAAATGCCGATTGGATAATTGATATTGGACCGGGAGCTGGGAAGCATGGTGGGAAAATAATTTTTCAAGGAACACCAAAAGAACTCTTAAAATCTCATATCCTTACTGGAGATTATTTATCGGGAAGAAAAAAAGTAGAGATAAATGTTAGAGGTTCGAAGTTAGAGGTTAGAAGTGATAGAAGAACATCCAACATCCAACATCCAACATCAAACTTTTTAATAATTAAAGGCGCTAAAGAACACAATTTAAAAAATATTGATGTCAAAATTCCTTTGGGGAAATTTGTTTGCATTACCGGGGTTTCGGGCTCTGGAAAGAGTAGTTTGATGAATGATATTTTGGCTCGGGCTTTGATGAGAAAGTTTTACAAATCTAAAGAGGAACCGGGGAAGCACGAAGCCATTTTGGGTTGCGAGCATTTAAATAAAGTCGCCCTGGTTGACCAGTCGCCAATCGGCAGGACCCCGAGATCTAATCCAGTTACTTACACCGGCGCCTTCTCTTTTATTCGAGACTTATTTTCAAAAACTAAGGAAGCCAGAATTCGGGGTTATCGGCCGGGACGATTTTCTTTTAATGTTAAAGGAGGTAGATGCGAAGCTTGCGGGGGTCAAGGAGTGAAAAAAATTGAAATGTATTTTTTACCCGATGTTTATGTTCAATGTTCAGAATGCAAAGGAAAAAGATTTAACCGGGAAACCCTAATTGTTGAATACCGCGGGAAAAATATTGCCGATGTTTTGGAAATGACGGTTGAGGAAGCTCTGGAATTTTTCAAAAATATTCCCGGTCTTTTTCAAAAATTAAAAACCTTAAATGATGTTGGCTTAGGTTATATTGGACTGGGTCAACCTGCTCCTTCTTTATCTGGCGGCGAAGCTCAAAGAGTAAAATTAGCCACCGAGCTTTCCAAAAAAGCCACCGGCAAAAGTTTATACATTTTAGATGAGCCAACCACCGGCTTACACCCTCACGATATTAAAAAATTAGTTTGGGTTTTAAGGAGTTTGGTAGAAAAGGGGAATACAGTGCTTATGTGTGAACATAATTTAGATTGTATAAAAAATTCAGATTTTATAATCGATTTGGGCCCCGAAGGTGGAGACGAGGGGGGATATATTGTGGCTACAGGTGCGCCATTTGAAATTTCAAAAAACAAAAAAAGTTACACCGGAAAATATTTGAAATCAGTTTTAAAGACTTGACAAAAATTTTTGGCCAATTAATATTAAAAGATAGAAATTAGCACTCAAAGGTCACGTTTGCTAACCCGCTAAACAAAATGAAAATAAAACCATTATCAGACTATATTCTCATTGAGCCAATAAAAGAGGAAGAAAAAACTAAGACCGGAATTTTACTGCCGGAAACAGCTGAAAAAGAAAGACCAGAGCAAGGCAAAGTTATTGCCGTTGGTCCCGGTAAAAAAGACAAAACCGGAAAATTTATTCCCCTGGAAGTCAAGGTTGGTCAAAAAGTTTTGTTTACAAAATATGGCCCAAACGAAATCAAGGTCGATGACAAAGAATATTTAATAGCAAAAGAAGAAGATATTTTAGCGATTATTGAATAACCATGCCAAAGCAAATACTTTTTAGTGAAGCGGCTAGAAAAAAATTAAAGGTTGGCATTGATAAACTCATTAACGCCGTCAAAGTTACTTTAGGGCCAAAAGCCAGGCACGTGGTTTTAGACAAAGGATTTGGAGCACCGGAAATTTCCGATGATGGAGTGGGTATTGCTAAAGAAATTGAACTAAAAGACAAAATTGAAAATTTGGGGGTTGAAATCTTGAAAGAAGTGGCTGAAAAAACTTCAGATATTGCCGGGGATGGAACCACTACCGCGATGATGTTAACTCAGGCCATTACCGCTGAAGGCCTGAAAAATGTGGCGGCCGGAGCTCATCCCTTGGCAATAAAGCGAGGAATTCAAAAAGGGGTGAAAGGGGTGGTTGCTTTTTTGAAAAAAGAATCCAAACCAATTTCCAAAAAAGAAGAAATTGCCCAAGTGGCAACTATTGCTGCTTTGGACCCAGAAATTGGTGAGCTTATTGCTGATGTTTTTTCTGAGGTGGGTAAGGATGGAGTCATCACGGTTGAGGAATCAAAGAAATTTGGCTTAGAAAGAGAAATTGTTAAGGGTCTCCAGTTTGATAGGGGATATATTTCACCCTATATGATTACCAATTTAGAAAGAATGGAAGCAGTTTTGGAGGAATCCTACATTTTAGTTACTGATAAAAAAATCTCGGCCCTGACTGAAATTTTGCCAGTGATGGAGAAGGTAGCCCAAACTGGGAAAAAAGAATTGGTCATTATTGCTGAAGAAGTTGAAGGCGATGCCTTAGCTACTTTGGTAGTTAATAAATTAAGAGGAATCTTTAATACTCTGGCGGTCAAGGCCCCCGGTTTTGGTGAGAGAAAAAAAGAAATGCTTCAGGATATTGCCGTAGTGACCGGAGCCCAGGTGATTTCTGAAGAATTGGGATTGAAATTAGAAAACATTACCTCGGCCCAATTAGGAAAAGCCAGAAAAGTCATTTCCGAGAAAGAGAAAACCACCATTATTGAAGGCGGAGGAAAAAAAGAAGATATCGAGGCCAGAATCAAACAAATTAAAAATGAATTAAAAACCACTGAATCAGAGTTTGATAAAGAAAAACTTCAAGAAAGGTTAGCCAAATTAGCCGGGGGAGTGGCGGTAATCAAAGTTGGGGCTGCCACTGAAATTGAACAAAAGGCCAGGCAGAAAAAAACTGAAAATGCCTTAAATGCCACTCGGGCGGCAATCGAAGAAGGAGTCTTAGCTGGTGGAGGGGTGGCTTTACTGAGATCAATTCCGGCTTTAGAGAAATTGGAAGGAGAATTAGAAGAAGATGAAAAAACCGGTCTGAGAATTTTGAAAAAGAGTCTTGAGATACCGATTAGGCAGATTGCCGAAAATGCCGGCATGGATGGAGCAATTGTTGTTGAAGAAGTTAGAAAACATCAGGGAGGGTTTGGTTTTAATGCTCAGAAAATGGTTTATGAAGATTTAATTTTAGCTGGAATTGTTGACCCAACAAAAGTAGTCAGAGCAGCTTTGGAAAATGCGGCATCGGCTGCCTCGATGATTTTAACGACCGAAGCGGTGGTGGCTGAGGAACCGGAAGAAAAGAAAGAAAGAGGCAGCCTTCCCCCAATGACAGAGGAATATTAAATCCCCAATTCTATTGATTTCCTAAACCGATAGATTGGCGCCCCGGCCGCGGCCGGGGCGCTTCTGTTGTTAAAAAGCAAAATTTATAGTAAAATTTGAACAGGGATAGAAATAAGGAAGGGTGCAGGAGCGGTTTAACTGGTACGCCTGGAGAGCGTATATACCGAAAGGTATCGCGAGTTCGAATCTCGCCCCTTCCGCCAAGGTCGTTTATCTAATAAAGTTAATTTTCGAAAAAATAT
>PETJ01000048.1:0-2686 GCA_002781125.1 Candidatus Nealsonbacteria bacterium CG01_land_8_20_14_3_00_12
GGAGATGAAGCTTTAGCTTCATCGATATTTACATTTTAACGTATTTCCAGTAATTTTTCAAGTTTCTTTTAACTTCTTTAACTACTTTTTTTGTTTCTTCGAAAACTAGGTCTTTTTGGAATTGCTGAGGAATGGCGATGGATTCCTTGATTTCAATTTTGAAATTAGCCAATCCGGCAATCAGAGCTAACCAGGCATAGGGTAAAACTTTTTTATTATAACCCGAGCCGATCATATCAATAACCGGGGTGGTGGGTGGGTGGCGTCCATCGCAGATTTCCGAAATTTTTCTGACCTTCTCCCCTATCATTCTGAATCCTTTAACAGTTAATCCCAATTGAGTTAGCTCATCAGCAAAATGAGGGTCAGAGCCGCCATTTCTAATAATGATTTGAGGATTAAACTCTTTAACTACCGGCTCAATAATTTCTTCGAAAACTAATTGATAGGAATTATCGCCGGCAAAAACTGGCAAAGGGACATTGATAGTAAAACCCTTGCCTTTTCCTTCTCCTATTTGATAAGCAAAACCAGTTCCGGGATAAAGAGTTCTTGGGTCTTGATGTAAATCGATAAACAAAACTCTCGGGTCTTCGTAAAAATATTCCATTGTTCCATTTCCGGCATGGGCATCGGTGTCTAACACTAGAATTCGCTCCAGTTTATATTTTTCTATTGAATATTTGGCCGCAAAGGCAACATCATTATAAATACAAAATCCCTCTCCATAGGCAGGCT
This sequence comes from Candidatus Nealsonbacteria bacterium CG01_land_8_20_14_3_00_12, assembly GCA_002781125.1. GTDB lineage: Bacteria > Patescibacteriota > Minisyncoccia > Minisyncoccales > PETJ01 > PETJ01. The sequence goes on from PETJ01000048.1 coordinate 739, forward strand.
TGGCGTGATGAAGTCCACCACCGAGCGAAATCACTTTCTTTATTCGCATGGGCGCATTCGCATACCCGAGCGTATGCGAGGTTGCGCTATTCGCATGCATTAAATCGCAAGCCAATTTTGCCTGTCCAATAATTATTCTGCCAGCCGTTTCGATTTTCCCTGGATTTCTGCCTGGCAAATTATCCATCGAATGGTATTGATAAAAACGACCGTTAAAATCTCGACCCAAATTGGCTGCTTTGAAATATTCCCTGGTAAAATCAATATAATCTTTCTGGCAAATCAATAATAAATCTTCTTCAGTGGCTGGCTCAGCTTTGAGAATTTTGTAATTTCCATCCTCGGGTAAATTCTTTCTCAGAAATCTGGGAAATATTTCTGCTCTATCTCCTCGAAAAGGATGGCCTTCGCCAAAATCATATTCTTTTAATTTTTCTTGATATAAAATTGCAATTTTCATGGATAGCGGCGACTTGACAAAATGATTAAAATTCCTTAAAATATGAACAGTATTTCTGGCACCTTACCAACCTGGTTTATTCAAGACCTATTTAGAAAATTCCTAAAAGAAAGGAGGAGAAGACAAAAAATGGAAGCCATCCAACATGAACTCGATGAACTCATTGAAAAGTTCGGAGGGTATTTTCTGAGGAAAAGGGATGAATTCCCTGACAGGGCTCCCTCTTTCAGACCATTTTGTTTTGGGTTGGCTGATGAATGGCTAGAGAGTTTATCTAAATTATTTCTAGCTATTCCCAAAAGGTTAGCCGCTCCCCAAATATTCGAAGTGGAAAGAAAATACCAATCACAGCATCGCTCGTTTATTTTTGGGGCAGCAGAGAAAATCAGGCAAAAAAAGGCTTATCATTTTTTCATAGACGCCCTGAAGGCAATCGAACGAAGATTTGATTTGCCATTCCCGCTTTACGTACAGGAGCTAAAAGAGGCTCGACCAACTTTGGCTAGTTTCTTACTAACCGAGCTTCTTTTACTCTGGGCTTTGATGGAAAAAGAGGGAAAGTTGTTGGTCTGCGTCCGCGACGGTCATCAGCGCAAACACATCCTTTTACCTGAGAATCCAGAGGATAGAATGACTTTCATTCTTCAGGTCGGCCAGCAGATTCTAACTTTCCTGCCCTTTATCACCCCTCAACATCTTGATTTAGTCCCGGAGAGATTCGGCCCAATTCATAATGTGGACAGGGAGTCGATACGTGTGCCGGTTCTTCTCAATCAGAGCATTCCAGAAATCCTCGAGGACGCTTATTTTCACCAGCGATATGTCCTTCATCCTGTCGGAGCAGCTGTCCAGTTAAGAGATGCTTACGATATTGAAGGAATGCTTGTGAAAGTGGTGGAGGGAAAAGTGATTGCCAGGATTTCGACTGCTCGGGGCGAAACAATTGCCATGATTGACCTCGAGACTGGCCAGGGGGTTGATTTCATCATGGCTCACGAAGGGCCAGTGGCTGAAGTAAAGAATGCCTTAGCTCTCTTCGTAGCCACCGTCTATCACGATTTAGTCGTGGGGATAGAAACACCGGCGAGGAGAAAAAGGAAATACACGGTCGATCAACAACGAATGGCTATGGCCTTTCCTGAAAAAGAACCTACTTTTATTTACATCCCTCGGAAAATAAGAGTGGGTGGAGAGATAAGAGAGGTTTCGCCTCGAATACCAATGACTATCCGACGACCGCCCAGGGTTCATCCGGTCAGAGGTTATCTCAAGAAAGGATGGTTGAGCGAGCATCACCGAGATGAGTTAGAAGAGTTTGAACGAGCTACTGGGCTTAAAATCTTAGAAAGAATCCCGTCTGGCAAAACCTTTATTCGGCCCCATTTCAGTCCGCGATGTGATGAGGAGGGAGGGGTAATTGTCCAGTATCCACTCTTTGTCAAGAGAAGATTGGAGGCTGAGATGTTAGGAGGACGAGCGTAACCAACT
>PETJ01000048.1:2692-3472 GCA_002781125.1 Candidatus Nealsonbacteria bacterium CG01_land_8_20_14_3_00_12
CTCGGCGATGTTACCCAAGGTAACTAAGGTAACTAGCCGAGGGTTTTGCCTTTCTTTTTACGTAATTCCGCTTCTCTTATTCTTCTTTCATCCATCCCAAAATGGTGGGCGATTTCGTGCCAAACCGTATTTTTAACAATTTCTTTTATCTCCTCTTCGGAATGAGCCACTCTTTCAATCGGCTTTTGAAAAATAGTTATTTTATCCGGTAATACCTGGCCGTAATGCCACCTTTTGGTTTGGGGTACACCTTCATATAAACCAAAAATTAAAAAGCCCCCTCGGGCACTTAATTTTCTTAATTGATAAGGAGTAGGCTCATCTTCAATGACAATATCAACATTATCCAACTTTTCCAAAAACTTTTTTGGAATCGCTTTTATTCCTTCATTTACTAATTCTTCAAATTTTTCCCTTTCCATTTTCTAATTAAAATCATTTACAATTTTAATAGCGTGGGAAGAAATAATTTCTCCTTCCTTAAAGACGAAATTGGCTTTTACTTTTTCACCAGCTAAAACTTTGGGGAGCCAGAATTTATCATCTGACCACATTTCATTAAAAGGGATTTCATTTATTTTAAACCATTTTGGTTTCATTTCGTCAGTTTCTTTTGGTTCCCCTTTCCATTCTTTGGCGAAAAAGACATGAACATTTTGGTTCCACTCGCTCTGATAGGGAAAATAAAAACTCAAAATAGCCACTTTCTCAAGCTCATTAGCATTAACTCCAATTTCTTCCTTTAACTCTCTTTTTGCGGTTTCATAAATATCTCCGTCT
>PETJ01000053.1 GCA_002781125.1 Candidatus Nealsonbacteria bacterium CG01_land_8_20_14_3_00_12
GAAGCGGGAATTGCTTCTGGATGGAAGGACGCTGAATTGTCAGGGCTTGGGATTCAGCAGGCTAAAGAGTTGGGAGAAAGATTTAAAGATATTAAGATAGATTTGATTTGTTGTTCTGATTTAAAAAGAGCAGTAGATACGGTAAAAATAGCTTTCGGAGACAAATATCCCATTATCGCTGATAAACGCCTAAGAGAGCTAAATTACGGCGATTTTAACGGCAAACCAAGCGAGGCGGTAGAGCCGATGAAAAAAGAACACATAAAAGAGCCCTATCCCGATGGAGAAAGTTATGAGCAAGCAATACAAAGAACCCACGACTTTTACCAAGAATTAAAAGAGAAATATCCCGATAAAATAGTCTTAATTGTTGGTCATCGGGCTACTCAATATGGTTTAGATACATTAGTTAGCGGCAAAACCATTGAGGAATGCTTAAACGCGCCATTTAAATGGCAACCATATTGGGAATATAATCTTTAATGAGAATATGAATAATATTGAGATTGAAATCCAAGTTAATATTGAAAATAGTAAACCATTAATAGAATTCTTAGAAAAGAATGCGGAGTTTAAATTAGAAGAACATCAAATAGATGAGTATTTTTCGCCGGCTCATCGGGATTTTGTTGCAGTCCGGCCGGTAAACGAATGGCTAAGATTGAGAAATTCAAACGGGAAATATTCTATAAATTATAAAAATTGGCATCGTGAAAAGGATGGTAAAAGCCATTATTGTGACGAATACGAAACCGAAATAAAAAATTTTGCCCAATTTAAAAATATATTGAATATTCTTAATTTCAAATCACTTGTTAAGGTTGATAAAGTAAGAAAAATTTGGACATACAAAAATTACGAAATTGCGGTAGATTCGGTAAAAGGACTGGGAGATTTTGTAGAAATTGAATATATTGGTAAAAACGAGAAGGTAAATCCCAGAGAAATTACAGGAGAGATGATAAAGTTTCTTAAAAACATAGGATGCGGAAAAATAAAAAGAAATTATGTTGGTTATCCTTTTCAATTATTGTTTCCAAGCGAAGTAAAACTTGAAGAACAATAAATCATCAAAATTTAGGCCGAAGTTGAGGGAAAAATTTAGAAATTAAAAAATATGGAAGAAGAATACCAAAAAATAAAAAAGATTGTTGTGAGAGAATTAGCTGGGGCTGATGCCGGACATGATTTTAACCACGCGATGCGTGTTTATAATTTATGCCTTAAACTAACAAAGGGTATTAAAAATATTGATTTAGATGTTCTTCGGCTCGCTGCTTTACTTCACGATATTGGTGGAGTCAGGGAGTTAAAAGACAGATCTGGTAAAGTTTGCCATGCTAGAGAATCCGCAAAAATGGCTCAAAAAATTTTGAAAGAATTTGGCTATCCTCAAAATAAAATTAATAAAATAACTCATTGTATTTTAGCTCACAGGTACAGAACAGGAGTAAAACCGGAAACAAAAGAGGCAGAGATTCTTTTTGATGCCGATAAATTAGATGCTCTGGGAGCTATTGGTGTTGCCAGAGCATATATCTGGATTGGTAATAATAAAGCCAAAATTTATAGTGATATTCCCCTGAAGGAGTATATTAAAGAAAATATAGTTGGCGGGAAAGTTAACGGAAGAATTAAAGACAAAACAAAACATAATCCATTTTTCGAATTTGAACTGAAACTAAAAAGACTTCCCAAAAAGCTATATACTCAAAACGCAAAGAAGATGGCTCAAGAAAGATTGTCCTACATGAACTCGTTTTTTAATAGATTAAAAGAAGAAATTAGAGGCAGAATTTAGGCCCCTCCTTCGCTAAAGCTACGGAGGGCGAGGCGAAGTTTAGGGAAATTTATGAAATCGAAAATAAAGATAATAAAGGGAGATATTACTAAAGTCAAAGTTGAGGCAATTGTTAACGCAGCAAATAAAACTCTTTTGGGAGGCGGGGGAGTAGATGGAGCAATTCATAGGGCAGCCGGTCCAAAATTACTTGAGGAATGCAAGAAATTAGGCGGATGCGAAACTGGCGAAGCAAAAATAACAAAAGGGTATAATTTACCAGCAAAATATGTCATTCATACCGTAGGACCAATTTGGCAAGGAGGCGAGTATAATGAAGAGGAAAATTTAGCCTCGTGTTATAAGAATTCCTTAAAATTAGCAGTAGAAAACAACATTAAGTCAATTGCCTTTCCTTCGATTTCTACTGGCGCTTACGGCTTTCCAATTGAAAAAGCAGCACCAATCGCTTTAAGAGAGGTAAAAAATTTTCTAGAGAAAAATAAAGCTATAGAACAAGTAATTTTTGTTCTGTTTTCCGAAACAGACTTTCAAATTTATCAAAATTTAGGCCGAAGTTGAGGAAAATCTAACTAAAAAGCCCAGCGCTGGGCAATTTTTATTTTATCGCCAAGACTACAACCCGCCCACCACCCTCCCAAGCTTCGCTTGGGCCCCAGACGATTTTTAATTGACTCTAAATAAAATAAGTGATAGTATTATTTTATGAAAATTACAGGGGTCTGACTTCTGTCAAATTTAAACAATCGTATTCTGTAAATCAATCTTATGGAATTTAGAACCATTGCTATTATTGCTCATGTTGATCATGGTAAAACTACATTAGTAGATGGGCTTTTAAAACAAAGCGGAGTTTTTGGCGAACGGGAAAAAGTACCGGAAAGAGTAATGGACTCAAACGTTCAGGAAAAAGAGAGAGGCATCACAATTTATACTAAGAATGCTTCGGTCAGGTATAAAGGAACGAAAATAAATATTCTTGATACTCCCGGTCACCAGGATTTTGCTGAAGATACTTATCGTACTTTATCTGCCGTAGATAGTGTAATAATTGTTATTGATTCTTCCAAAGGCATAGAAACTCAAACCGAAAAACTAAGTAATGTATGCAGAATAAGAAATACGCCTTCTATTTTTTTTATAAACAAACTTGACCGCGAAGGACAAGACCCATATAACCTTTTAGGCGAAACAGAGAAAAAACTCAATATTCGTTTGTTCCCTATGACTTGGCCAATTGGAATGGGAAACACTTTTAAGGGTATATATAATATTTACAATAAAAGTCTGAATCTTTTTAGCGGACATGAAAAACAATTAATTAAGGATTACGTCCAAATTAAATCGGTTGAAAGCGATGAGTTAGATAAACATCTTGGAGAGCAAACTGCAAATAAATTGCGCGAAGATATTGAAATAATTTGCGGTATTTATCCTAATTTCAACAGGGATGAATATCTTGCAGGTAAAGTAGCTCCGGTGTTTTTCGGAAGCGCACTTAATAATTTTGGTGTTAATGAGTTACTTAATGTATTTTTAGAATTAGCTCCTTGCCCGCTTCCTTCGCAAACAATTGAAAGAACAGTAAATCCGGAAGAATCAAAATTTTCGGGATTTGTTTTTAAAATTCACGCAAACCTTCATCCCCAATACAGGGCAAGAATAGCTTTTGTAAAAGTATGTTCGGGAATTTTT
>PETJ01000028.1 GCA_002781125.1 Candidatus Nealsonbacteria bacterium CG01_land_8_20_14_3_00_12
TAATTTAGATACAACAGTAAATACTTATAATCAAACCTATAAAGAATTCGCCAAAATAGATAAAGATGTAGTTGAATTAGTCGAAGAGGATAAATCCTCTTCTTCACCCTTCGCTACGGCTCGGGTAACCGAAGGAAAAAAAACGATTAAACCATTACAATTAGATAAACCAACACATCCAGAGTAATTTATGTTAGCAGTAATTAGAACCGGCGGGAAACAATATTTAGTTTCTCCTGGTCAAAAAATTAAGATTGAGAAAATTGCAAAAAAAGAGGGGAGCGAAATAAGCTTCCCTGAGGTTTTACTTTTGGAAAAAGGACTCCGACCCTCCCGCCACCCTCCCGCCAAAGGCGGGCCCCTAAAAATTGAAATAGGAACTCCGTTAGTTAAAGGAGCGAAAGTTATCGGGAAAGTTTTAGGTCATGGCAAAGGAAAAAAACTAATTGTATTTAAATATAAAGCTAAAAAACGCTACAAAGTAAAAAAGGGCCATCGTCAGCCCTTCACTGAGGTCGAAATTTTAAAAATTGAAACCTAAACCTATTTTCGGCCTTCTAGAGCCGAAGATAAAGTTTCTTCATCAGCGTATTCGAGTTCGGCACCAACTGGTAAGCCCCGGCCAAGCCGGGTGATTTTTTTATTAAGGGGTTTCAATAGTCTTTCTAAATATAAAGCAGTAGCTTGGCCTTCGGTTGTTGAATTGGTGGCAAGAATAATTTCTTTAATTTCGGGATGATTTTTTATTCGCTCTTCTAATTCTTTAATTCTTAATTTCTCGATGTCAGCCCGCTTTAAAGCAGAAACTGTTCCGCCTAAAATAAAGTAAAGGCCATTATATTTTTTTGTTTTTTCAATTGAGATTAAATCGGTCTCTTTTTCCACCAGGCAAAGCAAGCTTTTATCTCGGCTGGGTTTTTGACAAATTTCACAGAGCTCTCCATCTCCTTGAAAGGGATTAAAACAAAGTTTACAAATTTTGACATTATTCTTTAATTCGTTAATTGAGGAAATTAAATTTTCAATTTCTTCTTTTGGCTTCTTGAGTAAATAAAAAACGAAACGGGCAGCTGTCCTTGGCCCTACCGTCGGGAACTTCGAGAATATATCTATGAGTTTTTGGATAGTGGGGGAATACATATTACTCTTCCGCATATCCTTTCTCTAAATTGCGGAAACTTACTATTCTTTCATCAAAATATAATTCAATGCTTCCTACCGGCCCATTTCGGTGCTTGGCAATGATAATATCAGCAATATTTTTCCGCGAACTTTCCGGTCGATAGCGGTCCTCTCTGTATATAAATAAAACTACATCCGCATCCTGCTCCAGGCTCCCGCTTTCACGAAGGTCGGCTAATCTTGGTCTTTGGGGAGATCTTTGCTCCACTGCCCTTGATAGCTGAGAAATGGCCAAGACCGGGATATTGAGCTCTCTGGCTAAACCCTTGAGAGACCTGGAAATTTCGGTTACCTGCCTTACTATTTGGTCACTGGGATTTCTTGGCTCCATCAATTGCAAATAATCAACTATAACTAATCCTAATCCTTTATCTGCCTGCAGCCGTCTAGCCATCGCCCTCATTTGTAAAATATTTGCAGAAGCGGCATCGTCAATATAAATTGGGGCCTCAGATAAAATCCCCATTGCCTGCTGAATTTTGACAAAATCATTGTCATCGCCCTCGCCAGAAAGTCTTCCCGTTCTCAGTCTCCACAAATCCACATTAGCTAAACTGGCAATTAATCTATCCACCACCTGGTCCTTTGACATCTCTAAAGAAAATATCCCTACCGGCACTTTCTGGGAAATAGCAATGCTAGCAGCAATATTTGCGGCTAATGCTGATTTTCCCAGACCTGGCCTCGAAGCTAAAATTATTAAATCAGATTTTTGAAGACCAGCCAAAATATTATCTAAGTCAGTAAAACCGGTAGGTAGCCCTCGAAGGCCTGCCTCATGTCTGGATAACCTTTCAATTCTTTCAAAGGCATCTTCCAGGGTCGCTTTAACCGGAATGAAATTTTGGCTTAGTGATCTTTGAGCGATACTAAAAATTTTTTTCTCAGCCTGGTCCAAAAGCAAATCAGTATCTTCAGTTTCGTTGTAGCCCAAAAGTCCAATTTCATGAGAGGCCTCAATCAAATTCCTCAAAATCCTTTTTCTTTGGACAATTTTGGCGTAATTTAAGACATGACTGGCGGTCGGAACAGAATTTACTAATTCAGTTAAATAACTATTTCCACCAACTTCTTCAAGTTGACCCCTTTCTTTAAGACGGTTAGAAAGAGATAATAAATCAATTGGTTCTCCTTTTTCGAAAAGTTCTTGGCAGGCCCGGTAAATTTCCTGATGGCTCCCTCGATAGAAATCTTGGGGCATCAAAAAATCAGCCACTTTAGTAATGGCATTTTTATCAAGCATCAGGCAACCCAACAAAGATTGCTCAGCTTCTATGCTTTGGGGAGGTAATTTCTCTGGAAGTTCATTTGCCATATGAGATAAATCAAAGATTTTAATAAATTAGAAATTTATTAAAAGGTGAAATGAATTTTTAATTCATTGAACATTTATCGAAGTATTGAGTCGATGAAGGCTTCGCCTTCATCTCCACCCTTCGCTCCACTCGGGTATATGAATCGGAGATTCATAGAATATACATTACTAATTTAACACAAGGAAAAAAGGTTGGCAAGTGTTCAATTTCCTGTTAAAATTATATGAATATGGCGAAGAGGACTTCGTCCTCTTCTTCACCTTCGCTTAGCGAGCTTTTGCGTAGCAAAAGCGAAGATGGAAAAGAGGCTTGCCTCTTTGACTTTATAAATAAAAGCTCGGTGGTCGATGAAGCTAAAGCTTCATCTCCACCTTCGCCCCGCAGGGCGGGGCTCGGTATATGAGGATAGGCCTCATCTCATTTCATTCTTTTTTTCAGCCAGGGGGAGTAAAAAGGCATGTTTTCGGATTACACAAAGAGCTTCAACGGCGAGGAATTTATTCAAAGATTATCGCCCCTCGGAGAAAAAGATCGGAAGATTATGGCAAGAATGTTATCCTTCTGGGAACCTCTTTCCCTATCCCTTTTAGCGGAGCCATCTCTGATTTCGCTATAAATTTTAATCCTCTGGCTGTTGAAAGAACTCTAGAAAAAGAAAAATTTGATATTTTACATTTTCATAATTTTGGTCTTCCTTCAACCTTGCAAATTTTAGCCAGCCCGGCCACTTCCGAGACTTTAAATATTTTGACATTTCATGCCAACATCAAGGGAAGCAAATTTTTAAAAAGATTTCCATTCTTTTTAAAATTTGCCGAAAGGATTGTCCAATGGAAAATTGATGGAATAATTGGCGTAGCTCCTCTAAATTTAGAACCTTTTAAAAAATATTCTGGTCCGAAAATTGTCATTCCCAATGGATTAGATCTTGAGAAATTTAATCCTCATCTGCCCAAAATCAAAAATTTTTTAGACGACAAAATTAATATTTTATTTTTAGGTAGAATTGAGGAAAGAAAAGGATTGATTTATCTTTTAAA
>PETJ01000019.1:0-3998 GCA_002781125.1 Candidatus Nealsonbacteria bacterium CG01_land_8_20_14_3_00_12
AGGCCTGTGGAAAACCCGGCTTTACAAATTGGAGAGGTTTTTTAAGATGAAATAATACGCGAAAGGTCGAGTTTGAAAATAAAATTTGTTAAAACATGGCGCAACTAGTTGCTTTATTTGGAACGACTCCAATTAAATACATTCTAATCTTGATAGCGGTTGATGTAGTTTTGGGAATTATTGCTGCTCTCCTGAAAAAAGATTTTCGTTTGGGTAAATTAGCTGGTTTTATGGTAAAACCAGTTTTGGGATACATTTTGGGTTTTGCCGTTTTGGAAATGGTGGCTCAAGCCCTGCCTTCTTTGGCTATGTTGGTAAGTGTGGCTTATATCTTGATTCTCTTAGCTTTGATTGGCTCAATTTTGCAAAATCTTGGAAAGATGGGGCTGAAGCTACCCGCCTATTTACTGAAAGAGTAAAATGGCGAAGAGAACTTCGTTCTCTTCTTCACCTTCACTTACCTGAGCGGAGCGAAAGGTGGAAAAGAACAGAATGTTCTTTGACCCATAAATGGAAGCTCGGTTTCTGATGGATTATAAAAAGCGCGGCCAGCCGGCCGCGCTTTTTGGTTTATTTATTTTCTTCTAACCAATACTCTATGCCAATCGGGATAGCAAGAAATTCCTTGGAAAACAACGCCTCCTAAAAAGCCAAAAGAAAATTGAGGGAATGGTAAAAATTGATACCAGATTGCCGAAATTAAAAATCCCAAACCGTATAGCCAGTGATGCAAATGTAATTTGTGGTTACCGATATTGAAAATAGGGGATTTTAATCTGCCTGAAAGAAGTTTAGCTACGAAATAACCCAAAAGTGCCCCGGAATAAAGCTCAAAGGAAATGAGGGCTAAGGGCATGCTCAAAAAGAATTTTGGTTTTACTAATTTTGGTTTTAAAAAATGCAGTTTTTTCATGCGGGGACAGAGGGAATTGAACCCCCGACTAGGCTTTTGGAGAGCCTTATTTTACCGCTAAACTATGTCCCCACTATTTTTATTTTTTCACTTCCTTATGTACAGTATGTTTTCTGCACCACTTACAAAATTTTTTCAATTCTAACTTTTTCTCAGCCATTTCTTTTGATTTGTGAGTAAAATAGTTTATTCTTTTGCATTCAGAACACTGCAGTTTAATAAATGGTTTTTTTACCGCCATATTTTTGAGCCTGAGCGCAGGCTTGCACTGCGGACCTCGTCTTTACCAAAGACGTGCTCTACTACCTGAGCTACTCAGGCACTAATTTTGATTTTTAAATTTTGAAATTTTCTTTTGTGGGTGCGGCAGGAATTGCACCTGCGAAGCCCGAAGGCGCGAGTTTTACAGACTCGTGTGTTAGCTACTCCACCACGCACCCATTTTGAATTATTTTAGCACAAAAACAGTAATTCCTCAATGAATTTTCAATTCATTTCGACCTTCAATTTATTTTCAATGAATTTCGGTTTTCAATGAATCTACGATTCATTTCGGTAGGCGATGAAGCTATCGCTTCATCTTCACCCTTCACTATCGCTCGGGTTTTCAATCCTTCGACGAGCTCAGGACGAGATAACTTTTCCGTGTTCTTTTCGCCACTCGGCGATTTTTTTGTGATGGCCGGATAATAAAACTTTTGGCACTTGCCATTTTACTCCTTTTTTCGGGCTAAAAACTTCTGGTCTGGTATATTGGGGATACTCAATAAAGCCTTTTTCTTTAGTGATTCTTTCTTTTAATAATTCCGGTTTTCCTAAAACGCCGGGAATTAATCTTGTCACCGTCTCAATTACCACCATTGCCGGCAGTTCCCCACCCATTAAATCATAATCTCCGATTGATAACTCTATATCGGCAATGTATTTTGCTACTCTTTCATCCACACCTTCATATCTACCGCAAATTAAGATAAGCTGATTAAGTCGACTAAGAGAATAAGCGATTTTTTGATTAAACTTCTTTCCTCTCGGCGTGAACAAAATTATTTTCCTTTTTTTATCACTTAATCTCTTAATTCGCTTAATTTCTTTTATAGCTTTGAATATTGGTTCAATCTTTAGCACCATCCCCAATCCCCCACCAAAGGGACGATCGTCAACAGTTTTATGGCGATCTTTTGTCCATTTTCTTAAATTGTGAAGGCGAATTTTAATTAGCTGCTTTTGTTGGGCCTTTTTAATGAAAGATTCTTTTAAATAAGAGTTGAAAATTTCGGGAAAAATAGTAATAACATCGAAGGTAATCATGCGAATTAGGATGCGAATTTTATGCGAATTATATGCGAATAAATGAAAACGGCGCTATTTTTTATGATAGCACCGTTTTCTCTAACGGTAAATCCTTAGGGATTTACAACTTCAGTTCTTCTAGCTCCTCTCCTCCTTCCGGAGCTCTTCTTCCTCGAGTAGGCCGAGCAGCGGCGCCCTCTGGTTCCTCGATCTTCAAATTGACTCGAGCATGATTTTTCAGACCGACGATGCGAACCAGCGATCTTATGGATCGAGCAGTTGCGCCAGCCTTGCCGATGATTTGACCCATATCTTCGGGATGTACTTTCAAAGAAAGTAAAACCCCCATCTCGTCAACCTTGCGGTCGATTTTGACATCCTCTGGGTGATCAACCAAGGCCTTTATCACAAACTCAAGGAATTCCTGATCAGCTTGTGCTTTTGGCATATGTCTTTCAGTAATAACTTGATATTTATTCTTTGCTAGTAGCCAGCGACCTTTCAAGCCTACTTCTCTTTCAACAATTCAGAGGTTCGGCGACTCTAAGTAGCTACTATTTCAAATTTTAATTTGTTTTTGGTATTTGTCAAGAGCAGAGGTGCTCCCACCCTGCACTTTTAATCTCCCTAAGTTTAGGAAGATAAGGAAAGAGTTTTCAAAAGTGCAGGGCCGAGAGCGCCTCTGACCTCGTTTTCATCGCGGCGAGCTGGCTACAATTTATTTGATTAACACGAATACGTCTAATCGATATATAAAATATATTTTAATTGTAACCACTTCGCCGCTATGAAGCCCCGATAGTAGAATTTGGACAAATTTCATTTTTGCTAAGCAAGTCCAAATTTCACTACGGGGTGAAGGTTTTTTTAAAGAACTATTTCTTATTTTTAAAACCAATCCCGCCTCTCTTGAGGAGAGGCGGGATGGCGTCAGATTATTAAAAATTTTACTCTCTCCTCTCTATTTTCTCTGTTAATTATCTCCAAAATTTGGCGAAGAGGATTTCATCCTCTTCTTCACCTTCGCTTCCATGAATGGAAGCTTGGTTTCTGAAGAGAATTAACAGAGAGAAGAAAGAGCAATAAGGAAGTAAGGGAATACTGCTGACTTTCGGTAACTAGGCGAATCGCGACTGACCCAGACCGCCTAGATTTACCGAAAGTTCAGCAAGCATTCAACCTTATCATATTGTCTTTCTTCTTTCTCACGAAGGTGTCAAGGAGCAATCTTTTTCTTCCAATTTCTTGGAGGAGAAAGATTACACCTCCAACTCCTCTTACACTTGTACTATAGCATATACTTTAAAAATGTCAAGCCCCGTAGCGGAATCTCACTACGGGACGAAAAAGGGTAATTTTTGGGTTTTTAAGCTTTCGGTTCTTCTTTATTTTCCCCAATGGTCGGTTTTCCCGGCGGTACTTCAGCGGGTTTTTCTTCTGCTGGCGGTTCGGATGGTTTCTCTTCCGGCTTCGCTTCTTTTTTCACCGCCGCAGTCTCAGCCGGCGCAGTTTCAGTCGGCGCAGCTGCCGCTTTCGCCTCCGTCGTCGGAGCTACGGCAGGGCCTTCGGCTGGTTTCCCTTTCTTTTCTTTCGGTTTTTTATGGACATCGATCTTTTTGCCTTCGACAATCTTTTCTGAAACTAATAAATTATATACCCTGTTTGAGGGTTTAGCTCCCACTGAAAGCCAATATTTAATTCTCTCTTGCCTCAAAACTTTTTCTTTAGTTACTGGATTCCAAAAACCGACCTCCTCGACAAAACGACCGGCCCGAGTAGGTCTTCTCTTATCAGT
>PETJ01000019.1:4037-6704 GCA_002781125.1 Candidatus Nealsonbacteria bacterium CG01_land_8_20_14_3_00_12
TCTGAAAAAACGAATTACCAACATGTTTTTAGCTAGAATTTGGTCAAGAACTGTTCTTGACCACTTTACCAATTTTTAACTTCCAGGCCGGATTTGGCAGCTGTTTCTTCGGCTTCTTGCTTTGAAGAACCCTCACCCTGGGCCACCAATGTATTATTAAGAAAAACACCGATAATAAAGTGTCTGGCGTGGTCTGGCCCCCATTCTTCCAAAACTTTATAAGAAGGAGTAATTCCCACTCTTTCCTGGGCTTCTTCCTGGAAACGAGATTTGGCATCTTTAAACAGACCTTTTTTAATAATTTCAGGTAATTTTGTTATTGAATACTTTTTAATAAATTTTTGACAGACATCCAACCCTTGGTCAAGATAAATTGCGCCGATTAGGGCCTCAAAAGTATTAGCTAAAATATATTGCCTAGCCTTACCAAGTTCTTTTGTCTCTCCTCGAGATAATAATAAAAAATTACTAAAATCTAAATCTTTTGCCAGCTCTCCGAGTACCTTAGCATTAACCAGAGCTGCCCGCCAATTGGTTAGTTCCCCTTCTGATTTTTCAGGATATTTTTGATACAAATATTCGGTGACAATTAATTCCAAAACGGCGTCGCCTAAAAATTCTAACCTTTCATTATGTTTTAAATAAAAATCGGGGTTTTCATTTAAATAAGACCTATGACAAAAAGCCTGTATTAAAAAATCCTTATTTTTAAATTTGAGACCTAATTTTTTTTCAAGCGGTGAAAAATCCTTCATTTTTTTTCAATTTCCTTATAAACCGTTCCCAATACTCCGTTGATAAATTTCCCTGAGCTCTCTCCTCCAAAACTTTTAGCTAATTCGATGGCTTCATTTATGGCTACTTTCGGAGGAACAGCTTCCCGGTCGCCAAATAATAATTCGTAAAGACCGATCCTCAAAACGTTTCTATCAATAATCGTAATCTGGTCAATTGGCCATTCGGGAGCAGCCTTTTCAATAATTTTATCAATTTCTTTAAGATTCTGAACAATACCAGTTACCAATTGCCAGACAAAACTGGCGTCTTCTAAACCTGGCCCGAATTCCCTGATATTCTTTTCGACAATCTTTTCTAAATCTACCTTTTTTGCAGAAAAATCCCACTCATATAAACTCTGCATTGCTATTGACCTTGAGAGATGACGACTTGACATTGTTTTATTTTTTAGAGAGTTCTTCCCAGGTTAAAGGTTTTTCCTTTTTAGTCTCAGCCTCCTCCTTCCCCTTTGCTTTCATTTCTTTTTCTCTCTTCTTTCTTTCTTTTTTAGTCAATTTTGCCAAAACATCAATCACCTCTCTACCTTTATAATAGCCGCAATTGGAGCAAACGGTGTGAGGCAAAACTGGCTTTCCACACTTTGGACAACGAACCAAAATTGGCGCCCTGGCAAAAATATGCATTCGGCGCTTATTTCTTCTTGATTTAGTATGTCTTTGTTTTGGTACACCTCCCATAGTGGTAACTCTTTCTATGTATATCACATCGTCCATATTTTTTCAACATTCGAACATGATATTTTGTCGGGTAGCCTTTATGTTTGTCGAAACCGTATTGGGGAAATTTTTTGTGATAGTCCAACATTATTCTATCTCTCCTTACTTTAGCGATTATGGAAGCCGCGGCACATGAAAAAACTTTCTCATCAGCTTTGACAATTGACTTCTGAGGAATTGGTAAATCAATCTTGAAATTTCCATCCAAAATTAAATAATCGACTTTTTTTCCTAAATTTTTAAGGGCTTTAATCATTGCTAATTTTGTTGCTTCCAAAATATTAATTTTATCAATCACTTTTTCCGAAACTCGTCCTATCCCCCACCTTATGCTTGGATTTATGGTTATTACTTTATAAATCTTTTCGCGTTGTTTCGGGGAAAGTTTTTTAGAATCTCTAATCTTAGTATTTAGTATTCGGTATTTAGTATTTAGTATTAAAACTGCCGCGGCTACTACGGGACCAGCGAGTGGCCCCCTTCCTGCCTCATCTAAACAAGCCACCTTTTTGAGCCCCTTTCGCCACAACTTTCTTTCTTCGTTTAATTTCGGATTCATTTCCCTATTATATCATATATCACAGAAACGGGGTTTGACTTACTTTTTGGAAAAAAGTAAAATGATGTAATCCATTAATTACCCGAGCGTTAGCGAAGGGTGAAGATGAACGAAGTTCATCGACTACCCGAGCGAAGCGAAGGGTAGAGATGAACGAAAGTTCATCGATTAGGGTTTTTAATTTCGCCTGAGAGCATGAAATTCACCCATTTGCACGTTCACTCCCATTATTCCCTCCTCGATGGTTTGCCTAAAATTGACGAGCTTTTAGATTATGTTAAAAAATTGGGGATGGATTCGGTGGCTTTAACCGACCACGGCGCCCTTTATGGAGCGGTGGAATTTTATAAAAAAGCCAAAGAGCGGGGCATTAAACCCATTATCGGCGCGGAAATGTATTTAGCTTTTGAGAAGATGACCCAGGAAAGGCCGA
Source organism: Candidatus Nealsonbacteria bacterium CG01_land_8_20_14_3_00_12 (assembly GCA_002781125.1). Classification (GTDB taxonomy): domain Bacteria; phylum Patescibacteriota; class Minisyncoccia; order Minisyncoccales; family PETJ01; genus PETJ01. The sequence goes on from PETJ01000019.1 coordinate 6,544, forward strand.
ATATTGATGACAAAAGATACCACCTGGTTTTATTAGTTAAAAATGAAGAAGGTTACAAAAATTTAGTTAAACTTTTAACCAAAGCCCATTTGGAGGGCTTTTATTATAAGCCGAGAGTTGATGAGGAATTATTAGCGCGCTATTCTCAAGGCTTAGTCTGT
>PETJ01000019.1:6741-11578 GCA_002781125.1 Candidatus Nealsonbacteria bacterium CG01_land_8_20_14_3_00_12
TTTTGGCAAAAAAAATGGATGAGGCTGAAAAAACTGCCCTCCGTTATCAGGAAATTTTTGGCAAAGACAATTTTTATGTAGAAATTCAACACCACCCCAATTCCCGAGACCAAAAAACTGCTAACAAAGGATTAATTTCTATTTCAAAAAAATTTGGTATCCCCTTAGTAGCCACCAATGATATCCATTATCTAAAACCAGAAGATGCCGAGGCTCAAGATATCTTAATGCTGATTAACACCGGAGCTGACCCAAATGACCCAGAAAGATTAACTATAAAAGAAGACGACTTTTCAATGAAGAGTCCGGAGCAGATGACAAAAGATTTTAAAGATTTTCCCGAGGCAATAGAAAATACTCAAAAGATTGTGGAAACCTGTAATTTCCAATTTAATTTAGGAAAAATAAAGCTTCCCCAATTTGAGGTGCCTTCTGGAAAATCTCCTGACCAATATTTGGAAGAACTTTGTCAGCTGGGAGTTCAAAAAAGATACGGAGTAAAAGCAGACAAGGAAATTATCGATAGACTAAATTACGAACTGGGAGTTATCAAGCAAACCGGCTTTGCTTCTTATTTTTTAATTGTCCAGGATTTTGTCAATTGGGCAAAAGAAAATCGGATTGTGGTGGGGCCCGGCCGGGGCTCAGTCGCCGGGTCTTTAGTGTCTTATTTACTTAACATCACTAATGTTGATCCTTTAAAATACAATCTTTTGTTTGAAAGGTTTTTGAACCCGGGGAGAATGGCCGGACTTCCCGATATTGACCTCGATTTTACTGACCGAAGGAGAAATGAAGTTATTAACTATGTTGCTCAAAAATATGGAAGAGATAAAGTGGCTCAAATTATTACCTTTGGAACAATGGCGTCCAGAGCAGTAGTTAGGGATGTTGGAAGAGCCTTAAATTATACTTACAGCTATTGTGACCAAATTGCTAAAATGATTCCTTTTGGCTTAACTCTCGATCAGACCTTAGCCAGCGTTGAAGAATTCCGTCAGGCTTACCTTACTGACTCCCAGGCCAAAAAATTGATTGATTTTGCTAAAAAATTAGAAGGGGTGGCCAGACATGCCTCAACCCATGCCTGCGGGGTGGTGATTTCAAAAGAGCCCCTGGACAACATTGTCCCCTTGCAGCATCCCACCCAAGATGAAGAAACCATTGTCACCCAATACGATATGCACTCCGTCGAAGACCTCGGCCTTTTAAAAATGGACTTCCTGGGACTAAAGAATTTAACCATAATTGAAGACACTATATCTCGAATCTATAAAGTTCAGGGTAAAAAAATTGATATCGAAAACATTCCTTTAGACGACAGGGAAACCTTTCGCCTTTTACAAAAGGGGGAAACAGTCGCCGTATTCCAATTGGAAAGCGAGGGGATGCGAAAGTATCTCAAACAATTAAAACCCAGTGAGCTTGAAGATATCATTGCCATGGTTGCTCTTTATCGACCCGGTCCCATGCAGTTTATTCCAGATTATATCGCTGGCAAACACAAAAAAAAGCGAGTAGAATATTTGCATCCCAAACTAAAACCGATTTTAGAAAGCACCTACTCCATCCCGGTTTATCAAGAACAAATTATGAAAATTGTCCAGGAGTTGGCTGGATTTAGTTTATCGGAAGCCGATGTTTTGAGAAAAGCCATTGGAAAGAAAATTAGAAAATTACTTATGGCTCAGAAAGAGAAATTTATTGAGGGCTGTAAGAAAAATGGAATAAATGAAGATATTTCTCAAAAAATTTGGCACTGGATTGAACCTTTTGCCCGTTATTCTTTTAACAAAAGTCATGCTACCTGTTACGCAACCATTGCTTATCAAACTGCCTACTTAAAAGTTCACTTTCCAGTCGAATTTATGGCCTCTCTATTAACTTCAGAGAAAGCTGATGTCGAAAGGATTGGTTTTTTAATTGAAGAATGTAAAAAAATGGGGATTGAAGTTTTGCCGCCAGATATAAATGAGAGTTTAGAAAACTTTACCGTGGTTCCACCCGAGAAAATCCGTTTTGGGTTATCAGCTATTAAAAATGTTGGTACTAACGTCGTGGAGGTAATTGTTAAAGAAAGGAAGGCTGCCGGTCCCTATCGGTCAATTGCTGCCTTTATTAGTCGGGTCAGTGCCAATGTTTTAAATAAAAAATCTTTGGAAAGCTTAATTAAGGCCGGGGTTTTTGACAAACTGGCGGAGAGAAATCAGCTTTTATTCAATTTGGAAAGATTATTAGAATCGGCGAGAGAAACTCAGAGAGTGAGAACCGAGGGCCAAAGAGGTCTTTTTGACGGTATTTCCCAAAATATTGAATTTAAATTGACACCAGCTACCCCAGCCTCAAAAACTGAGAAATTAAATTGGGAAAAAGAATTATTAGGGCTTTATGTTACAAGCCATCCTCTACAAGATTTTCAAAAAATTTTAGAAAAAAAAGCAATGTCTATTTCGAAAATCAGCGCCCCTTTAATTAATCACCAGGTCAAAATCGGCGGGATTATTTCGAAAATTAAAAAGATTATCACCCGAACCGGTAAACCCATGCTTTTTATGAATTTAGAAGATTTGAACAACAAAATCGAGGTGGTTGTTTTTCCAGGGGTAATTGAAAGAAGTCCCTCAGCTTTTCAAGAAAACAAAATTGTCTTGGTTTCGGGTCGAGTTGACATGAGGGATGGTATCCCCAAAATAATTTGCGAATACATAGAAGAGATACTTCAAGGTTAAACCTTGAAGTATCTGAAAAAGATATTTTTGGAAAAAATATCTTTGCCTTAATTGTTGAAAAAATATGAAAATTGAAACTATTCGCCATTCTTTGGCTCATATAATGGCAGCGGCAGTTCAGGAATTGTATCCTGAAACTTGCTTTGGTATTGGACCGGCGATCGAAAACGGCTTCTACTACGATTTTGACTTAAAAAGGAGTATATCTCCTGAAGATTTACCGAAAATCGAAGAGAAAATGAGGGAATTAATCAAAAAAAATATTTCCTTCAAAAAAGAAACTGTAATGAGGCGAAGCCTCATTACGTTATTCGATAAACAGCCCTATAAATTGGAGTTAATAAAGGAATTTCCGGGAAGAAAATTGACGATTTATAAATCGGGCGAATTTGTTGATTTATGTGCTGGGCCGCATGTTAAATCAACCCTTCAATTACATTCAGGGCAAGCAAAAGAGATAATTGATGCCTTCAAGCTAACAAAAATTGCTGGGGCTTATTGGCGGGGTTCAGAAAAAAATCCAATGCTAACTAGAATTTATGGAGTGGCTTTCAAGACAAAAAAAGAATTAGAAAGTTATCTTCAAAAAGAAGCCGAGGCGGAAAAAAGAGACCACCGAGTTTTGGGCCAAAAATTAGAATTATTTAGTTTTGATGAAGAAATAGGAGCTGGGCTCCCACTTTGGCATCCCAAGGGAGCGCAATTAAGAAGAATTATCGAAAATTTTATCACTGAAGAACTTCTTAAAGCAGGTTATCAATTAGTTAATTCTCCTCATATTGGAAAGGAGGATTTATTTCAAACTTCTGGCCATTTAGATTTTTATAAGGAAAATATGTACTCTCCAATTGAAATAGAAAAGGAAAAATATTATTTAAAGCCAATGAATTGTCCTTTTCATATCAAAATTTACAATTCAAAAATTAGAAGTTACAGAGATTTACCAATTAGATTGGCTGAATTGGGAACAGTTTATCGATATGAAAAATCCGGAGTTTTGCATGGTTTAGTCAGGGTCAGGGGTTTTACTCAAGACGATGCTCACATATTTTGTACTCCAGAAGACCTCTCTAAAGAACTAATTTCTCTTTTGAAATTCGCCAAAATCATTCTTAAAACTTTTGGTTTTAAAGAATTTGAAATTACCCTAACTACGAGGCCCGAAAAATATGTAGGCACCCTAAAAATCTGGGAGAAGGCGTCTAATGCTCTAAAATATGCTTTAAACCAGGTTGGGCTTACCTATCAAATCGAATCTAAAGAAGCACCGTTTTATGGACCATCGGTTAATTTAAAAATTAAAGATTCTCTGGGAAGGCCCTGGCAGTGTACGACCATCCAAGTTGATTTTAACTTGCCAGAAAAATTTAATTTGAATTATATTGACCAAAAAGGAAAGAAAAAAAGGCCGATTATGGTCCACCGTGCTATTTTGGGATCAATCGAGAGATTTATTGGAGTGCTGCTCGAAAATTATGCTGGGGCTCTGCCTTTATGGTTATCGCCAGAACAAATCTGGGTAATACCGGTTGGGGCCCGCCATGAAAAATATGCCAGAGAGATAAATGAGAAACTCAACGTTGCCGGGTTTCGTTGTCAATTGAAGGAAGAAAATGAAACGGTCTCGAAAAAAATCAGAGATGGCGAAATCCAGAAAATCCCCTATCTTTTAGTGGTTGGCGACAAAGAAATGAAAACAAATTCGGTCAGGGTAAGAGAAAGAGGGAAGGGTGATATTGGAAAGATGAAGTTGAAAAAATTTTTGGAAAAAGTTAAAATAGAAATAGATAATAAAAAATAAAGGTCGAGCCATAATTCATAATTCAACAAAGATGAACAGTTTAAAAATTTTTCTTTTAAGTTTTGTTTTGGTGTTTGCCATAGGATTGATTGCTTTAGCTCAAGAAGTACCACAGCCAGCTGAAGAAACAACTGGTGTTGGTGGAGGATATTCGCCAATAATAACTGCCGAAGAAGCAGTTAATCTTGACGAAGATATTCAGCCAGAAGATTTAGGAGTTTCAGAGCCAAAGCTATTACCGGATAATCCATTTTATTTTCTGAAAAATTGGGCAAGGGGAATTCAGAATGTTCTAACTTTTAATCCA
>PETJ01000039.1 GCA_002781125.1 Candidatus Nealsonbacteria bacterium CG01_land_8_20_14_3_00_12
AGGAAGAGATGCGAGTTCGATTCTCGTATCCCGCTTGCCCTCCAAAATTTTGCCGATGTAGCTCAATTAGTAGAGCAGGGCTTTCAATCTTCAACCACTTCTAAGCTTGACTATGGTCGGCAAATCCTGTATACTTGAGGTATGCCAATGCCTAAAAAGCCCAGAAAAAAATGTCTTCTCTGTGGTAAAAAAAACACCACGGCCGGGATATAAATATTGTAGCAATGCATGTCAAATTGAATATCAGTATCAGTCTTATATTAAAAAATGGAAGGCTGGAAAAGTGAGCGGACTACAAAGTCTAGGCATAGTTTCACGACACATTAAGCGCTATTTGCGAAGAAAATTCGGAAATAGATGTTGCTTGTGTGGGTGGTCAGAGATTAATCCTAAGACTAGACAAGTTCCATTAGTTGCCCATCATATCGATGGCAATTGGCGCAACAATACCGAGAGTAATCTTCGTCTGCTTTGTCCCAACTGTGACGCATTAACTCCCACATATGCCGGGTTAAATAGGGGAAACGGCAGAAGGGGCCGGGTTTTAAGTAAAAGAGCTCAAGAAGGTCGCTCACTAAAGATGACTAGGCCGGAGTAACTCAGAGGCAGAGTAGCTATTTCGTAAATAGCAAGTCGTGAGTTCGAATCTCACCTCCGGCTCTTTTACCCCCACACCAAAATTTGGTGTAGGGGTTTTATTTTGAGAAATTTTATGGTATACTTAAAAAAGTATGAAAAATACTTCTGAAAAAATCAAAGATTTACAAGAAAGACTCCTCAAGCTCGAGGACTGTCTTTGACTTAGCAAAGAAAAGAAAAAAAGCTAAGGAATTAGAAAAGGAAACTCAAAAATCTGATTTTTGGAAGGGTAGAGAAAAAGCAATAAAAATTACCCAGGAACTCTCCCAGCTAAGAGAAGAAATCAATAGTTTCGATAAATTGGAGGAAGAACTGACAGAATTAAAAAATGAGAAAAAGGTTGGAGGAGGCGATGAAGCTAAAGCTTCATCTTCAGCCACCGAGCGAGCGAAGCGAAGCGAAGGTGGAAAAGAAGGAACCTTCTTTGACTTCGCTAATGCTCGGGTATTCGAAGAAAAGCTAAAGAAGGAGGAATGGAAAATTTTTCTTTCCGGAAAATACGACAGAAATAATGCCATCTTATCAATCTATGCTGGGGCTGGAGGACAAGATAGCCAAGATTGGGCAACGATGCTGTTAAGGATGTATGAAAGATATTGCCAGAAAAAAGGATATAAAACTCAGGTGTTGCATCAATCTTTTGGCGAGGCCGGGGGACCGGAAGGAAGAATTGGAACAAAGTCAGTTACCCTGGAGATTAAAGGACCCTTTTCCTATGGCTTTTTGAAAAAAGAAAACGGGGTCCATCGATTAGTCAGAATTTCTCCCTTTTCACCCAAAGCCCTCAGGCACACCTCTTTTGCTTTAGTTGAAGTGACACCTGAAATTAAAATTGGGAAAGAGGTTGAAATTAAACCGGAAGATTTAAAAATTGAATTTTATCGAGCCTCAGGACCCGGCGGTCAATACGTTCAAAAACGAGAAACAGCCGTCAGAATTTGGCATTTACCCACTGGGATTTCCGTTACCTGCCAATCCGAAAGATTCCAAGGTCAAAATCGGGAAAGAGCAATGGAGTTACTTTACTCAAAACTTTGTCAATTAAAAGAAACAGCCAGGCAGAAAGAGGTATCTAAAATCAAAGGCAAAAAGGTTTCGGCTAGTTGGGGAAATCAGAAAAGAAATTATGTTTTGCATCCCTATAAAATGGTAAAGGATTTGAGAACCGGTATCGAAACTTCCGATGTCGAAGGAGTCTTGGATGGAAATTTAGATGAATTTATCCAAGCTGAAATAAAATTATAATGATAAAATTCCAGGACATTACTAAAATTTATCCAAGCTCTAGTAGCTCTCCAACTGTCGCTCTAGAAAATGTCTCTTTTGAAATAAAACCAAACGAGTTTGTTTCCATTGCTGGGAGATCAGGAGCAGGAAAGACTACCTTGCTGAGACTTCTTTTAGCTGAAGAAAAACCAACCAGAGGTAGAATTTTTTTTGATGACAAAGATCTTTCTAAAATCAAATCTAGCCAATTACCTCAAATCAGACGAAAAATTGGCGCTGTTTTTCAAGATTATAAATTACTTCCTTCAAAAACTGTTTATGAGAATGTTACTTATGTAATGGAAGTGATTGGAGCCTCAGATGAGGAAATTAAGAGGGACGCCCCTCAGGTTTTAGAAATCGTTGGGCTGGAAGAGAGAGTCCAGAATTTTCCAGCCGAGTTATCGGCTGGCGAACGTCAGAGAGTGGCTATTGCCAGAGCCCTGGTTCACCGGCCCGAGGTTATTTTGGCTGATGAGCCAACCGGGAATCTCGACCCTTACAATGCCTTAGATATCATTCGCCTTCTATTAAAAATTCACACATTGGGCACAACCGTCATTTTAGCCACCCATAATAAAGAAATAATTAATTCTTTAGGAAAAAGAGTAATCACTTTAGAAAAAGGCAGGGTAATTAGAGACGAAGAAAAAGGAAGATTTATTTTGTAATATGTTTATTACCTTAAAACGAATTTTCAAATTGGGTTGGCAAAATTTCTCACGAGATGGAGGAATAGCTGCTGCTACCTGTTTTATTATGGTAATGGCAATCTTATTGGCAAGCTTCCTTTTTCTTTCCAAAGATGTCAGTCAATTTTTAATTTCATCTATTCAAGAAAAAGCTGACATTTCAATTTATTTTAAAAATAGTACCTTAGAGGAAGAGATTTTAAATTTAGAGAAAGAGCTTACTAAAATCCCGGAAGTGAAGAGTATTAAATATGTTTCAAAAGAAGAAGCCCTGGAAGAATTTATTAAAAGACACAAAGATAGCCCGGGTTTAATGGAATCCCTTGAAGAAGTGGGAGGAAATCCTTTTTTGGCTGTTTTAAATATCAAGGCTTTTGAAGCTAGTCAATATCAGGCGGTGGTAAATTTTTTACAGGGACCCGGTTTTGAAAACCTGATTGAAAAAGTTGATTATTATCAAAGGAAACCAATCATTGAAAGAATTTTTGCCTTAACTGTTGGAATGAAAAAAGCTGGCTGGATAATTTCAGTAGTTCTGGCAATCATTGCGATTTTAGTTACTTTCAATACGATTAGATTAGCAATTTTGAATCAGAAAGAAGAAATTAAAATTCAAAGACTGGTTGGGGCTTCGAACTGGTTTATCCGGGGACCATTTTTGGTTCAAGGAATGATTTCTGGTTTTTTTGCTGTCCTGATTTCTTTTTTAATTTTTAGTTTCATTTGTTGGTTTTTAAGTCCAAAAATTGAATTTTTATTTTCCGACCTTAATATTTGGAAATTTTTTACTGGTAACTTCTTTACCATCATTTTAATTCAGCTATCCACCGGTATTTTACTTGGAATAATTTCCAGCACC
>PETJ01000054.1 GCA_002781125.1 Candidatus Nealsonbacteria bacterium CG01_land_8_20_14_3_00_12
ATTACTAATTTTGCCGATGGGCTTTTGGTTTTTGATAAAGAAGGAAAACTTTCTTTAATTAATCCTCAGGCTGAAGATTTTTTCGATGTTAAAAGTAGAGATATAGTCGATAGACCAATTTTGGGATTAAGCACCTTCCCGACTATTGAACCCATTGTGAGGATAGCAGGAAAAGAAATAAAGGGAGTTTTTAGAAAAGAAGTTCAGATAAGAGAAGATTTGGTTTTGGAAGTAAGTACCATTCCGATAATGAGAGAAGAGGAGAAATTGGGGACTTTAATTATTTTACACGATGTTACCCGAGAAAAGACAATAGAAAGAATGAAAACTGAGTTTGTTTCTCTAGCCGCTCACCAATTAAGAACACCCCTTTCGGCAATTAAATGGACGTTACGCATGCTTTTAGATGGAGACCTCGGTAAAATAACCGAAGAACAAAAAGATTTTATTGAGAAAACTTATAAAAGCAATGAAAGAATGATTACTTTAATTAATGACCTTCTGGATGTCACCAGGATTGAAGAGGGGAGATATCTCTATAAACCTGTTTTGGCCGATGTTGAACCAATTGTCCAATTTGTCACAAATTCCTATCAGGAAGAAATTAAAAAGAAAAAAATAAGATTCGAATTTAAAAAACCAGAAGAGGGGTTACCAAAGATTAAATTAGACGTGGAAAAGATAAGATTAGCGATTGACAACCTTATTGAAAATGCTATTAGATATACTCCAGCTTATGGGAAAGTGATGGTCTCATTGGAACATAAAAAAGGGGGAATAGAGTTTTCAGTAAAAGATACCGGAGTTGGAATCCCCAAAGATCAGCAGGGAAGGATATTTACCAAGTTTTTTCGAGCGGCCAATGTAATGAGAATGGCAACTGAAGGAACAGGTTTGGGCCTTTTTATCACCAAAAACATCATCGAGGCCCATGGTGGCAAAATTTGGTTTGAATCAGAAGAGGGGAAGGGAACAACCTTTTATTTCGCTATACCGGTGAAAGAAGAGTTTGGAGAGTTTCTAAAAGAATTTTAAAATTGATGGGTAATCTTCTATTCCTTTTAATACTAATTTTTGTTATAATAAATATAGTCCAGACCTGGTTAATATTTGCTTATAAAATTTTAGTAAAAGGAGGATTGATAATCGGAGCAATGGAAGCGGCGGAGGCTCCCCTTATTATTTATTTGATTATAAAAGGAGGAATAATAGGATTTTTAATAGTAGTAGTTGTGGAAACAGTCCAGTGGTTGGTTATTGCCTATTTTGCTACTAAGAGTAAAATAAAATAAAAGGTCGACGTTGCTTAAAATTATTAAAAAATATGATTGTACCAGGTAGTCCACAGCCACCATTAATTGGAATAGAATATTTCGATATCAACACCTTTATGGGTCAAACTTTGGGCTGGTTGAAATGGCCGACTTTGATTGGTGTGGTTTTTGCTGCCGTAGCTTTTATTGTCGCTACTTATTATATTGTTCAATACACTAAAGGATTTTTTGCTGAAAGGAAGATTCCCCAATCCTGGAAATTTATTTTGTGGGGTATCTTTATCACTGCCATCGCTGAAATTGGAGAGATGCTCGGTTATTACGAATGGCCCAATGCCGGAATGATTGAAACAAACATTCTTTTGCTCATTCCCCACGCCTTAGGAGGGGTCTTGATTGGTCTCGGAGCTTATTTTCTATATAAAGAAGTAACTTCTTAAAAACATGCCAATTTTAGAATTTTATGCCGTAAATCCTTTAGCCATCGGTCCCTTTGGAATGAGCCTTTATTTCTTGTTGATGCATATTCCCATCATAGGAGGTTTTGGAATGGCCGCTTACTATATCATTAAGTATTTGCGCCGATTTTATGGAGAGAGACCAATCCCAGAGGAATGGAAATTTTTCTGGATGGCAATGGTTTGGGGAACAGTTCATGAATTAATCGAGGTGCCAATTCTCTATCAGTGGATTGTTGGCCAGGTTTTATTAATTGTTTTCTTTGTTGTTCAGGTAGCGGCCAGTATCTATTTGATTCGAGGCAGTTATCTTTTGGCTAAAAAATATATAACAAAATAGGAGAGCCGACTTCTATGGAAAAAATTATTGAAGCTCTTGAGAAAGACCTCAGAGATATTATTGAAGGGAAGCCACTTAAAACTAAAAGAAAAGAACTGGGAGACCAGGTCGATATTCGGCTTTGCCGAATGATAATTTACTCCCTCCAATGGGCCTCGGTTGGTTATCAATCTGCTTTGAGGTTAGCCGGAATGAAATTTGGCAAAAGAATGGGTGAGAATTCCGAGAGAAGCGAATTATTGCTTGTTTTGGAAGAAATTAAAAAAATAATTGAATTTTTGAGAGAAGGAAAAGTCGAAATTGAGATGATGCCGGAATTAAAAGGAGTTCAGATTAAAATTTATGAATCTTCCTTAACTGCCGGAGTTCCGAATATCTTGCAAACTCTTTGTTTTTTTGAAGAGGGTTTTATTGAGGGATATTTAGATGGGGTAATCTCTAAAAAAGGGTCAATGGCAGTAGCTGGCCAAGAATTTAGCATTACTAATGTTAGCTGCGAAGAAAAAAGATGTGTTGGCTTAGGGGATGATTTCTGTGGGTTTTTAATTAAATTTTAAATAAGTTATAATAAAAATATGGCAAAGAAAATCTTATTAGTCGAGGATGAGGAGATTATGATTGATCTCCTTCAAAAAAAATTAACCAAAGAGGGTTATGAAATTTCGGTTGCCAGAGATGGAGAAGAGGGATTAAAAGCAATGAGAGAAGTAAAGCCAGACCTTATTTTGCTGGATATTATTATGCCGAAGATGGGCGGGTTTGAGGTAATGGAAGAGATGGGGAAAGATAAAAATTTAAAAGACATTCCGGTAATTGTTATTTCTAATTCCGGTCAACCGGTAGAAATTGACAAAGCCCAGAAATTGGGGGCGAAAGACTGGTTAATAAAAACTGAATTTGACCCTCAAGAGGTAGTTGATAAAGTAGTTAAGCAGATTGGGAAATAATATGGCAAAGACAATTTTAATGGCAAGGATCTTTCACTTCGTTCAAGATTCTTTTAATCAAAAATTTTTATGAAAAAAATTTTGATAATTGAGGATGATAAATTCCTTCGGGAATTGATTGCCAAAAAACTTATTAAAGAAGGTTTCGAGATTTCTGAAGCAATTGATGGTGAGGAGGGGATAAAAAAAATAAAAGAAGAAAAGCCAGACTTAATCTTGCTTGATTTAATTTTACCCGGGATTGATGGTTTCGAAGTCTTAGCTCGGATGAGAGAGGAGTCAGCCCTATATTCAATCCCAGTAATTATTTTATCCAACCTTGGCCAGAAAGAAGATATCGAAAAAGGACTGAAAATGGGAGCGGTTGATTATTTAATTAAAGCCCATTTCACTCCCGGTGAAATTATTGACAAAATCAAAGCCGCCCTAAAGTGAAATGCCGGAGTTACCAGAAGTAGAAACAATAGTCAGAGATTTTAAAAAGAAAGTCCTTAAAAGGACTTTTCTTAATATTTGGACCGATTTCCCAAAAATGATTAAACTACCTAGGAGTTTCGAGCAATTCAAAAAAGAAATTAAAGGCAAAAAAATCCAAAAAGTCTGGCGAAGAGGGAAAAATATTCTTTTTGATTTATCTGAAAATAAAACCCTCCTAATTCACCAAAAACTGACTGGCCACTTACTACTAGGTAAATGGGAATTGGGAAAAGGAGAATGGCAGGCAAAAATTCCCGGACCTCTTTCAGAAGATCCGATGAATCGATTCTTACATTTGATTTTTTGGTTAGATTCAGGTCAAATGCTTGCCCTTTCTGACTTAAGAAAGTTTGCCAAGGTTGAATTAGGGGAGAGGGAAGAGATAGTAAAAGAACTTGAGAAGCTTGGCCCTGAGCCTCTGGAAAGGAGCTTTACTTTTGAAAAATTTAAAGGGGTTTTGGCGAAACAAAGAGGGAAAATTAAACAGGTTTTGATGGACCAAACTGTGATTGCCGGAATCGGAAATATTTATTCTGACGAGATTTTGTGGATGGCAAAAGTTCATCCATTTAAAGAGATAAAGAGATTAAGCGATGAAGAGATTAAGAAAATATACGAAGCGATGGGGAAGATTTTGCCAAAGGCGATTGAGCTTGGCGGAGAGAGCATTTCCGATTTTCGGAGAATTTCTGGAGAGAAAGGTTATTTCGATAAAGAAAGAAAAGTTTATCGTCGGGAGGGAGAAAAATGCAGCCGCTGTGGTACAATAATTAAAAAAGCAAAATTAGCCGGCAGGTCAGCCCACTTTTGCCCAAGATGCCAAAAGTGAGGCGATGAGGGCTTCGCCCTCATCTTCACCTTCGCTCCGCTGGGCGGAGCTCGGTCTATGATTATTTTTCTTTACGGACCCGATACTTATAGGTCAAGGCAGAAATTAAATGAGATAATTGAACATTATAAAAAAGTCCATAAAAGCGGGCTGAATTTAAAATACTTTGATGACGAGAATCTTAATTTTCAAGATTTTAAAGACGAGGTTCGGCAAACCTCAATGTTTGCTGAAAAAAAATTAATAATTTTGGCTGAGGCTTTTCCAAATTCGGAATTTAAGGAGAAGTTTTTAAAGGGGGCAAAAATCTTTAGGGATGCTGAGGATGTAATTCTGTTTTATGAAACCGGTCAGATTCCTGAAAAGGATTCTTTATTTGATTTTTTAATAAAGCAGGCTAAATGTCAGGAATTTAAACCCCTGGAGGGTCAAAGATTAAGAAACTGGATAAAAAAAGAATTTGAAAAATATCAAACCGGAATTGAAAATAAGGCTTTAGATAAATTAATTGAATTTGTTGGTAGCAATCTCTGGCAGATGAGTAATGAAATAAGAAAACTAGTTAGTTACCGAGCCCCGCGCGCAGCGAGGCGAAGAGATAAATCTCTTCTTAACCTTCGCTCAGCTCCGCCTCGCTCGGTGGCCGAAGGTGGAAAAGAGAACGAAGTTCTCTTTGACCACAAATCGAAATATAAAAATATCGAAATTTCTAGCGGAGATATTGAACTTTTGGTGAAACCAAAAATTGAGACTGATATTTTTAAAACTATTGACGCCCTGGCTTTGAAAGATAAAAAACAGGCCTTGGGACTGATTCACAAACATTTAGAAAAAGGAGACTCGCCTTTATATCTTCTTTCTATGATTAATTTTCAGTTTCGGAATTTG
>PETJ01000013.1 GCA_002781125.1 Candidatus Nealsonbacteria bacterium CG01_land_8_20_14_3_00_12
CCCTGGAAGCAGAATTCGGAGAGATTATCAAAGAAGAGGTTAAAGGGATTAAAGCTGTTAAGGAGGAGGAAATAATTGAAGAAAAAGAGGAGCTGAAAAAAATTGCTGAGGAATTGCCAATAGTGAGAATTGCCGATACCCTCATGAAACACGCCATTTTGCAAAGGGCCTCTGATATTCATATTGAACCCTTAGAAAAAGAAGTCGTAGTTAGATATCGAATTGATGGAATTTTACATGATGCAATGACTCTTCCAAAGATTGCTGCCCCCGGAATTGTGGCCAGAATAAAAGTTTTGTCTAATTTAAAACTCGACGAACACCGACTTCCCCAGGATGGTCGATTTAAAGTTGAAACCGAGGAATATAAATATTCAATTCGGGTTTCAATCTTACCGGTTTTTGACGGAGAAAAAATTGTCATGCGGCTCTTACCCGAAACTGCCAAGGCCTTCACCTTAGAAGAGTTAGGTTTAAGGGGAGAGTTCTTGGAAATAGTCCAAGAGAATTTAAGAAAACCGGTGGGAATGATTTTGGTAACCGGTCCGACCGGTTGTGGGAAAACTACCACTTTATACTCAATGATGGAAATTTTGAATAGTCCGGGGATAAATATCTCGACAGTTGAAGACCCAATTGAATATCGAATGCCCAGAATCAATCAGACCCAGGTCAATCCCAGAATTGGCTTAACTTTTGCCTCGGGCTTAAGAGCTCTTGTTCGTCAGGACCCCAACATCCTCATGGTTGGGGAAATTAGAGATAGTGAAACTGCCGGTTTAGCTATTAACGCTGCCCTGACCGGTCACTTAGTTTTATCCACCCTGCATACCACCGATGCCGGCGGCTCCATTCCAAGGTTGATTGATATGAAAGCCGAACCCTTTTTGATTTCTTCGACTTTAAATTGCATTTTAGCTCAGAGGTTGGTCAGGCGGATTTGCCCGGAAAAAGAGAAATATACCTTAAAGGATTCGGAAATAAAAAATTTAGAAAAATATTGCGACCTGGATAGAATTTTAAAGATTTTGAAGGAAGAAAAAATAGTAAAGCCAAGAGAAACTTTTAAAGATATTGTATTTTATCGGCCAGAACCTTCCAAAGAATGTCCGGAGGGATACCTGGGCAGAATTGGAATTTACGAAGTTTTACCAGTGACCGAAACCATCAAGGAATTAATAGTGAAGCGGGCAACCTCTTTGCAAATCCAGGCCCAGGCTCAAAAAGAGGGGATGAGGCTGATGATTGAAGATGGATTTATTAAAGCAGCCCAGGGAATAACCAGTATTGAAGAAGTCTTAAGAGTAATAATTGAATAGCCGAGCCACCGAAGGTGGCGAAGGCTGGAGATGAAGGCAAACCCGAAGGGGCAAACTTCATCGACTAAAATGCCTAGGTATTTTTATAGTGCTAAATCTTTAAAAGGGGAAGAGAAGTCAGGGATATTGGAAGCCAAGGACATCCACCAATTGGCGAAAAAACTGCGAGAGCAGGACTTTATTTTAATTAAAGCTGAAACTGAAGAAGAAAAAATAAAAAAAAGAAAACCAAAAATCTCTTTACCTTTTTTTGGCGGAGTTAGTTTGAAAGAAAAAATGTTTTTTACTCGAAATTTACAAGTGATGATTTCAGCCGGTCTTCCCTTGCCCAGGGCTATAGAAACTTTGGCTTTGCAGACTAAAAGCAAAAAATTCAAAAAAACCTTATCAGAGATTAAAGAAGATATAATAAAGGGAAAAAGTTTTTCTGAGGCATTGGCTAACTGGCCCGATATTTTTCCCGAACTATTTCAAAACATGGTCAGAGTAGGGGAGGAGACCGGAACCTTAGAGGAGGTTTTAAAAATTTTAGCTCAACAAATGGAAAAGGAAAATGAATTAAAATCAAAAATTATGGGGGCAATGATTTATCCAGCGGTGATAATTTGCACCATGATTGGCGTTGGTATTTTAATGTTAGTAATGGTTATCCCCCAATTAGCCAAAATCTTTGAAGACCTCCAGGTTGAACTTCCAGCCACCACTAAGTTAGTTATTGCTTTGGGCAATTTTTTTGTCGAAAAGTGGTACTTAGTTATTTTAATTTTCTTCTTTTTTATTTTTATTTTCTCTCAAATTCCAAAAACTAAAAAAGGAAAAGAAATCTTGGACACCTTTTTATTAAAAGTTCCAATTATTTCTCCAATTATTAGAGAGACTAATTCTGCCTCATTCACCAGGACTTTGAGCTCCCTCATTGCTTCAGGAGTACCACTGGTCAGGTCTTTAGAAATTGTTTCTGGAACCTTAGGGAATGTTTATTTTAAAACAGCTGTAATTGAAGCAGTTGAAAAAGTTAGAAAGGGAGAGAAATTATCTGAGGCCTTGAAACCCCATCAAGATATCTATCCTCCGATTGTGATTCAAATGATTGCCGTGGGTGAAGAGACTGGTGAGACCTCAAATGTTTTGGCTAAACTGGCTGATTTTTTTGAGGAGGAGGTGGGAAGGGCAACCCAAAATTTAGCTTCGGTCATTGAGCCAGTGATAATGATAATTGTTGGAGCAGCAATTGGTTTTTTTGCCATCTCAATAATTCAACCAATATATTCAATGCTGGGCGCCATTCAATAATGAAAGAAAAAAGTTTTACCCCGCACCATTTTTCCTTCGAAAATAATATTATGTTTAACCAAGCATCATCCTCATTAATAAAAACAAAAAATGGTGCGGGGTTTACCTTAATTGAAGTATTAACAATTGTTGGGATTTTAATTGTTTTGATTGCCTTATCTATTCCTGCCCTTCGTTTTTTTCAAAAAGAATCAGATTTAAATAATTCAGCTGAAGAGATTATTAATACTTTAAGAATTGCCCAAAATAAAACCCTTGCTTCTGAAGGAGCAAGTCAATGGGGGGGCTATTTTACCACTTCAACCAGTCCCCATCAATATATCTTATTTCAAGGGAGTAGTTATCAGGCCCGAGCGACTTCTTCTGATGAAATTCATAAACTCCCCGAAACAGTTGAAATTTATGAGATAAATTTATGGGGAGGGAACGAGGTAGTTTTTGAAAGAGTAACGGGTCATGCTTCTAGTACTTCTCAGTTTGGTAAGGTTACAATAAGATTAAAAACTGATATTTCCAAAGCAAAAACTGTTTATATAGAAAATTCTGGTCAAGTTGGATTGACCAGCCCCACTATCCCCTCCGAGGCAAGTCGAATAAAAGATTCTCGCCATGTCCATTTTGATTATAATCAGAGCGTTCAAGAGGCTGTTACTTTACATTTAATCTTCCCTGATTATCCTGCTGATAATTATGATATTTCATTTCAGGATTATTTAAATATTGATAAAACAGAATTTGATTGGGAGGGTATAGTTTTAGTAGGGCCGGAGGGAAACAAA
>PETJ01000035.1 GCA_002781125.1 Candidatus Nealsonbacteria bacterium CG01_land_8_20_14_3_00_12
GAGATTTTAAACAAAAAGAGGGGGGATTTATCAAAAATTTCCGGGATTTGTTTGGTAATTTTTCTTAGTAAGGAAATCTTGGCGAAAAAAAGAGAGACCATCTTGCCTCAACCTAAAGAATTTTCTTTAAAAGAAGTTTTCAGTCCGATTGTTAATTACTTTAAAAAGTTAATTAAAAAACCCCGCCTTCGCCTTTTAGGCTTCGGCGGGCAAGCGAAACTAAAACTACCCAAAATTGTAATCCCAAAGATAATTGTCCCTAAACCCAAATTAACCAAAAATCAAATTATAATTTTAGCTTTGATTTTTTCCTTAGTCATTGGATTTTTTGCTACCAGACAAGAAGAAAAACAGCAATTAGAAATTTATCAAAATAACTTAAATCAAATTCAAGAAAAAGTTAATCAAGCTGAAAGTTTTTTAATTCTAAAAGAGACTAAACCCCAACTGGTAGTTGAAGCAAATTCATTACTCAAAGAAAGCTGGGAGGAAATTTCTCCGATCGCTAAGATTGCTCCTAATTTGCCTTCAGATTTTAGTAACCAGGTTTTTGCTTTAAGGGATAAAATTTCGAAAAATCTTTATCAATTAAATAATTTGGTAGAAATTTCCGAGCCAGAAATAATTTTTGAATTTAACCCGAAGGATTTTGTCCCCCAGAAAATGGTCTCGGATGGCAAAAATCTTTATTTTTTCAGCCCCTATTCCCAGAATTTATTTAAAGTGAATCAAACTGGCGAAAGCCAATTGATTTCAATTGATAAAAAGTTTAATCTGGCTACCTCCCTCGATGGTTCAATTTTGTTTTCCTTGAAACCAAATCAAGTAATTATTTTCAGGGACGAACAATTTGGTGAAATTATTTCTCTGGAAACTCCCGGGGCGGTGGGTGGGTGGAGTCCCGATTTTAATTTCAATAATTTATTTTCCTACCGCTCAAATCTTTATTTTCTCGACAAAAAAACAGGCGAAATAATAAAATATCCTTATTTAAAAAATTTTGAATGGGGGCCTCCCCGATTATGGTTAGACCCAGAAACTAAAAAAGCCATAGATGCTAAATCTCTGGCCGTAGATGGAGATATTTGGATTTTAAATAAAGTTAATTCAATTAGTAGATATCGTGCTGGGAAATTGCAAGAAACTCTAAAATTAGACTTCTTTCCTTATCCAAAAGAATTCTCAAAAATTTTTACCCTCTCTGGTCTTTCCTATCTTTATATCTTAGAACCTATTCAAAAAAGAATTATTATTCTAACCAAAGCTGGGGAAATCATTAAACAATTCCAGAGCGAAAAATTTGACAACCTTCTTGATTTTTCAATCTCTCAAGATGGCAAAATTATCTGGCTCCTCAATGGCCTAAAAGTATACCAAATTAATCTTTAATTCTAGAATTACTTTAGCTCTACTTTGGCGCCAACTGCCTCAAATTTCTTCTTTAATTCCTCGGCTTCTTCTTTCTTAACATTCTCTTTCACCATCTGAGGACCAGAAGCAGCAGCGTCAACCAAATCTTTGGATTCTTTTAAACCCTTTCCGGTCGCATCTCTAACCACCTTTATCACTTCTATTTTTTTGTCACCCACTGTAGTTAAAACAACACTAAAGATGGTTTTTTCTTCAACGGGTGCAGCCCCAGGGCCGGATGGAACAGCAGCGGCCGGAGCAACAGCTACTGCTGCAGCCGAGACGCCAAATTTCTTCTCCAAAATCTTCACCAATTCAGCCAAATCCAAAACACTCATTTTCTCAATCTCCTCTACCAGTTTCTTAAATTTCTCTGGAATCTTAACTTTTTCTCCCTTTTCTTCTTTTGTTTCTTTTACTTCTTCTACCATAATTTTTAGAAATTAGAAATTTATGTTTTGGCTTTTGCCAAAACAGTTATCAGACCTTTAATGTTTCCTTGTAAAACATTGACAAAATTTGATACCGGTGCCGAGATACTTCCAACTAATCTTGCCAAAAGTTCTTCTCTGGTTGGCAGTTGGGCCAAAGTAATAATTTGCTCAGCCTCTCTAAGTTTATTTTCAATAATGCCTCCTAAAATCTTTAAATTGGGATGTTCCCGGGAAAATTGATAAACTATTTTGGCTGGAGAAATTTCATCCTGGTAACCAAAAATCACGGCAATTTCACCTGATATTTTTTTTGTTTCAATTTCTAATTTAGCACTCTTTAACGCTAATCCTATCAAAGTCTTTTTTGCCACTTTTATTTCGTTACCTATCCCTTTTAATTTTTTTCTCAAATTAGAAAGGTCTTTTACTTTTAAACCGGTAAAATCAACGAAAATCATCGCTTTTTGTCGAGCAATTTTTTCTTTTAAATCCTCAAGGATTTTTTTCTTTTGGGTTTTGGTTAAAGGCATATAAAAAATCTGCGTTTTGCCGCAGACAATATAAAAGTCCCTTGCCTCGATGGGTCTTATTGAATGCCCATTGTCTACGGCTGATTTAATTATATTTGTTTCTATTCCTTTGTCAAGACCTCAACAATTGTCTTGCCAAATTCTTCAGCTGCTCCCGGACCATTGCCAGTAATGATTTTCCCATCAACCACCACCGGTTCATCTTCATAAATAGCGCCATTTTCTTTTAAAATTCTGACCGGACCCCCGTCCAACGGACTAGACCAAACTGTTGCCTTTTTTCCTTTCAAAACTCCGGCTTTAGCCAAAATTGTTGGCGAAATGCAAATTGCTGCCAAAACTTTATTTTGAGAAACTGTTTCTTTAGCTATCCGATAAGATTCTTCATTATCAAGGACTTCAAGACAACCCGGACCGCCAATAAAAACTACGGCACTAAAATTAGCTATATTGATTTCTGAAACCAAAAGATCAACTTCGGTATCTCCCCCATCGGCACCGATCGCGGTTCCTATTTTATTTGAGGCAGTTTTTACTTCAGCTCCCGCAGTTTCTAAAATTTCCTTTGGGATAAAATATTCTGCATCCCGAAAATCACGAAAGGCAATGATGATGACAATTTTTTTACCTGAGATATTTTGATTTGGCATAATTATGTTCTTCTAAGGTTTTACTAAAAGTGGTCTCGCCTTCCGGTGTTGATAAATAATACCAGTAATCGCTATCTTTAGGATATATCGCAGCTAAAATACTTTCAAGTCCCGGGTTACAAATCGGGCCTTTGGGTAATCCTAAATATTTATAAGTATTATAAGGAGAATCTATTTGAGTTTCTTCTTTAGATATTTTTGTTGTTTTCTGGCCGGTGATGTAGGTTATTGTAGCATCGATTTGCAAGGGAATTTTATTTTCTAATCTCTTCCACAAAATTCCCGA
>PETJ01000022.1 GCA_002781125.1 Candidatus Nealsonbacteria bacterium CG01_land_8_20_14_3_00_12
TTTTGTAGAAGATAATCCCCAAGCGCTTTCAAAAACCAAAACCTCTTTCTCCCAGATTATCACAGTTAGAATTAACCGAGGCGAAGGCAAGTATTATCAGGAACCCGATAATTCCCAAATTGATTTTTCAATAAAAAACTTAAAAGAATTAGATAAAATTTTGAAATCCTTAAAATGATAATCTTGAAAGCAAATAAGAAAAATTTAAAAGAAGTTATTAAAACGGCGATACGGTTAATCAAAAAAGGCGAAGTTATAATTTGCCCAACCGATACAGTTTATGGATTAATTTGCGATGCCACAAATGAAAAAGCAGTTGAAAAACTTTTTAAGATTAAAAAGAGACCGAAGGGAAAGCCCGTCCCTATTTTTGTTAAAGATGTTAAAATGGCTAAAAAATTGGCCCTGCTTAATGCAAATCAAGAGAAATTTCTGAAATTATCTTGGCCGGGGAAAGTAACAGCAGTTTTAAAGAGAAGGGACAAAATTAAATTATACGGAGTAAACAAGAAAACAATTGGCCTTCGAACCCCCCAATATAAATTTATTAATCAATTATTAATGATTATTAATTCTCCGCTAACCGGAACCTCGGCCAACATTTCTAATCTTCCTCCTTCGACAAAAATTAAAGAAGTTTTAAAACAATTTAAAAATCAGAAATATCAGCCAGATTTGGTCATCGATGCCGGGAATTTAAAAAAATCTCGGCCTTCAATTGTTTTAGATTTAACAACCTCACCAACTAAAATTTTAAGGAAATAAATATTCGTATTTATTCGTAATTCGTAGGGAATATGATAATTTTAGGTATTGACACATCCTGTGATGACACCTGCATCAGTGTGATAAAATCCGGAATTCGAAAAGAAGGGGCCCGCCGAAGGCGGGAGGGAGGAGAGTATGATGCCTCCCGTGGTGTGGTGAAATTCGAAATTCTCTCGAATATTGTTTCATCGCAGGTAAAGCTCCACGCAAAATATGGAGGCGTTTATCCCTCTCTGGCAAAGAGAGAACATCAAAAAAATTTATCAGTTGTTTTTAAAAAAGCCCTTCGACAGGCTCAGGGCAAGCAGCTTGATTTAATTGGCGTTACAACTGGCCCGGGGTTGGAACCTTGTTTGTGGCAGGGAGTGAATTTCGCTAAGGATTTGGCTCGAAAATTGAATTTACCAATTATCCCGGTAAATCACATCGAAGCCCACATCCTCGCCAACTGGCTATCGCCAATTCGCTCAAAATCAAAAATAATTTTTCCCACAATTTGTTTAGTAGTTAGTGGTGGGCATACCCAATTGATTTTAACGCGAAATATTGGGCAATATAAATTAATTGGCGAAACGAGAGATGATGCGGCTGGAGAGTGTTTTGATAAAGTGGCGAGAATTTTAGGACTTGGATATCCAGGAGGGCCTGCTATTGCTCGGATTGCCGCGCAATGGAAATCCGAAATCCGAAATCCGAAATCCGAAATTAAGTTGCCTCGGCCGATGATGTATACTAAAGATTATGATTTTAGTTTTTCGGGATTAAAGACAGCAGTATTATATTCAGTAAGACAGTTAACAGTTAACAGTAAACAGTTAACAATTAAACAAAAGAGAGAATTTTGTCACGAGGCTCAGCAAGCCATTATCGATGTATTAATTCATAAAACTTTGCGAGCGGCGAAAAATTACAGAGTAAAATCAATAATTTTGGGTGGCGGCGTCGCCGCCAACGATGAACTCAGAAAACAATTTAAAGAAAAAATCCAAAAGGAAATACCAAATACTGAATACTATATACCAGATACTAAATACTGCACCGATAATGCCGCAATGGTGGTGGCCACCTCCTATTTTCATCAGAAAGAAGCAACAAAAAATTGGCAAAAAATAAAAGTTGATGCTAATCTTAAAATATAGATATGTTTGTAGAAAAAACCGATTCACAAATTGCAAAACTCATTAAAAAAGAAGAAAGGCGTCAGGCAGAAACGCTAAATTTAATTGCTTCAGAAAATTATCCCTCAAAAGCAGTCAGAGAAGCTTTGAGTTCGATTTTTGTGGTAAAATATGCCGAAGGAAGACCTTATAAAAGATATTATGCCGGCCAGGAATTTATTGATAAATTGGAAACCTTGGTTGAAGAAAGAGTAAGAAAAATTTTTGGTTTAGGCTCCAAAAAATGGGCAGTCAATGTTCAGCCTTATTCTGGCTCTCCGGCCAATTACGCTGTTTTAAGAGCACTTTTGAAACCAGGTGAAAAAATTATGAGTTTGCCTCTCTCCCACGGAGGGCACTTAACTCACGGGGCAAGGCCTTCTCTTTCTGGCCAAGATTTTAAAGTCGTTAATTATTTTCTAAATAAAGATGGGTTGTTAGATTACAAAGAAATTGAAAAAATAGCCAAAAAAGAAAAACCAAAATTAATTATTTGTGGCTTCACTGCTTATCCAAGAAAAATCGATTTTAAGAAGTTTGGCGAAATTTCTAAGAAAGTAAAAGCTTACCTCCTCGCTGATATTTCTCACATTACCGGCTTAATTATCGGCGGTGTTCACCCTAATCCTTTTCCTTGGGCCGATGTAGTAATGACTACTACTCATAAAACTTTAAGAGGTCCGAGAGGAGCGATTATTATATGTAAAAAAGAATTGGAAGACAAAATTTTTAAAAAAGTTTTTCCCGGTCTTCAGGGCGGTCCCCATGGGCATACCATTTGTGCGATTGGAGTGGCTTTAAAAGAAGCAATGAATCCAAAATTTAAAAGATACGCTTCTCAAATTGTTAAAAATGCTAAAATACTTGGTGACGAACTCAAGAAATATGGTTTTAATTTAATTTCTGGCGGGACAGATAATCATTTGGTTCTGGTTGATTTAACCAATAAAAATATAACCGGTAAAGAGACTCAAATTTTACTCGAAAAAGCCGGGATAGTAACTAATAAAAATACCATTCCTTACGATCCAAGACCACCTTTTAATCCTTCTGGACTTAGATTAGGAACTCCTGCAATCACTACTCGAGGAATGAAAGAAAAAGAAATGGAAAAAATCGCTTTCTGGATAAATGAAGTAATTTCAAACCCAAAATCTGTTCCAAAAATAAAAAAGCAAGTTAAAAAACTCTGCCAAAAATTTCCTATACTATGAAACTTCTTGATGGGAAAAAACTTTCTGAGAAAATTTTGGTCAAGCTTAAAGAAGAGACAAAGAAATCTAAGTTGAAATTAAGATTAGCAGTGGTTCAAGTTGGTGAAAATCCCATTTCCCAGATTTTCATTAATCAAAAGAAAAAGGCCTG
>PETJ01000037.1 GCA_002781125.1 Candidatus Nealsonbacteria bacterium CG01_land_8_20_14_3_00_12
TAAATTACCTGCCTTAGTTTATGTTCTTGCCGATAGAAAAATAATCAAAAATAAAGAACACTTTAATTTTAACGAAGCTTATTTACTCACCGATTTTGATTTTGAGTCGTTCAAAAAGATGGTTAAGAAAGATGAAATTGTAGTTGATTTTAGAATGTATTACCGTCCCGATGGGAGTGTAAGAAATCATGGCACTGGTTTTAGAGTAAAAATCAACAAGCTTTATCACGCTTTTAAGAATAAGAAAAAACTGATTTAGTTTTTTCGAAGTATTACTATACTTTCTTTTGTCATAGTTTTCTCTAATTCACCAGCAATATTCGTAGGAGATGTTTTTATTGGCATCCTTTTTCCGGGAATATTTCTAACAAATATATCTTCGCAAGTGAAACCAATTTTTTGAGCTAATTCGGCAATAATAAAATCAGTTGGTATTCTAACTTGTTTTACAAGGCGGTTGCCTATGACAACACAGAAATATTTTTTAGGTTTAAGCATTTTGTAGGCTCGTGATAGACAATCGTTCAGGCCAATAAAAAAACTTAAAACATCCTTTGCTCGTTTTTCGTCTTTTTTCGCAATTTTATTTAAAGATTCCGAGAGATAATTCGAGGGTAAAGAATAGATGAGGTTTTTTACCGCTTTGCCGCCAAGTAATTCGTTATCTACCCTTGAAGCATCATCTGGATTATCAAAAATATCTAACCATTGCGCAGAAAGTCTAGAAAATTGACCGTAAGCCACGGTTGTCCTACTATCGCCGTAAGGCGGAGAAGTGACAATGCAGTCTATGGAGTTTTCTTTGATACTATTATCTTTTGAAGAATCTCCAAGTATAATTTTAGTCCAAGTATTTTCATCTACATCTTGATAAAATTCTTCCATTGCTTTTATATTTGATTCCGACTTTTGTTTAAAAATCTCTAATACATTTGGATTATATTTTTCTAAATCTTCTTTCTTTATTCTTACAAGTTTGAATTCTCCTCTTTTTGTATTTGACGATTTTCTCGCGGTTTCGCTAAAAGCGACCAAGAAAAAATTTTGAATTTTTTTGTCTTTTATTTCTTTGATGGCTTTCTTAATTTTGGCTAATTCTATAATAACTTTGTCTTTAAACCAGAATTCAAGGTTTTTAAAATGAGGTTTTTCTACTTCAGTATTTTTAATTTTATTAACTCTTGTTAGAAGCTTAATATATTCTTTTGAAAGCAATCGCGGATTTATCGGCGTTGTCTTAACTTTTGCCAGGGAAATAGCTAATGGGTTTAAATCAATTCCGTAAGAATTGCGACCCAATAATCTACTTTCAATTAAGGCGGTACCGGAGCCGCAAAAAATATCACAAATTGTATTTCCTTTTTTGCTGTAATTTAAAAGTAACCTTCGCGCTACTTGTGGAATAAACATTGCCGGATAAGTATGGAGACCATGAGTATAAGGTTTTGTCTTAGCTCCATTAAAATCCCATGAATAATCAACTCTCCTTTGAAGTTTATGATCCGAGGCTTTTTCTCTTTCGATTTGTCTCTCAAAATTTCTAATAATTTTTACTACAACCCCTCTTACTTCTAGTTCTTTTGTATAAATAGGAAATAACGAAGGATTGGCGGGTTGTAATCTAAATCTGTCTTTTTCTCGATATATTTTTTTCAACGTTGCTTCGTTATCATTAATAATTGCCACCACTGTTTGTCCATCATCCGCTACGGGTTGTTGCCTAATTACAACAATATCCCCATCAAAGATTCCTTCATCAATCATGCTATTACCCTGGACACGCAGGGCATAATGATTGCCAGACTTACCAATCTCGTTTTTGGTTACTGCGATTGTCTCGTCCGATACTTCTATTGCTTCAATGGGTTGCCCAGCGGCAATAGTGCCCAAAAGCGGAATTTTTACCATTGTCTCGCGGCCCAATGTTTCAATGGAGCGTGGTTTGTTCTTTTCTTTTGATAAGTATCCCAAATCACGGAGCTTTGAGACATGAAAATGGGCCGTTGAGACAGACGCAAGTTTGAATTTCTTACGTATTTCATCAAGGGAGGGAGCATATTCTTTCCGTTCTTGATAATCGGTTATGAAATCGAGGACTTGTTTTTGACGTTTTGTAATCATAGAAATTGACTTTATGTTTCTAACTATAGTATAATAGAAAATGAATAGAAAGTCCAAATAAGTTATCCACAGTATAATTTTTATTACAACGTTATGGAAAACGAAACCGAAGAAATAAAAAAAGAATTGGACGATTTATGCGATACTATTGCGCCGAGCAAAGTTGTTTTAGATATCGGTCAATATCAAACCACGCACGCTAATAAAATCTTAAAGGAATATGGGCGATTCGTTAGTCAATTTGAACTTTACTACGACCTTATTGTAGAAATTTTTCATGCTGTAAATTATGTAGACAAAGCGGGTTGGCCAAAACATAGGAGCATCCAATTTTTACTATTCGTTCATAATCTAAAATCATTATATTCTTCTTTTGAACGCCTTATCCATGGATTTTATGAGGATAGCATTATTCTCGCCCGCCCGGTTTACGAAGCGTTTATTAAAAGTATTTACATAACCTGTGATCCAGTAGATCCATACGCCGTTGTGGCTGGGTTAAAAGGAAATATGCAGAAGAAATTTAACTTGTCCAACTTTCTAAAGGACGATTTGAAACTTGAATGGCACGATTATCGTCTTTTTTCAGCATTGACTCACGCAAATCAATACTCGGTTTTAAAGGAGGCAATCGATATTTATCAACAAGGCCAAAAAGACGCGATTACACTCAAATTCCAGTTTGATAAAAAGTTATTTGAACTAGGGGTAAACGTTATTAGTTATTTATTACTGGTCGACCTAAAGGCGATTATTACTCTTTTCGCCACAAACTCTAACCATATTTTGAAAAATGAGATGATAAAAAAAGCAGAGAGGTTGATTGACTTGCGAGAGCGTGATTTTTCTCTACATCCAAAAGATTACTGGCCTAAGGTCATAAAGGATACAAAAGATATTTTTGAAATGATAAAAGA
>PETJ01000036.1 GCA_002781125.1 Candidatus Nealsonbacteria bacterium CG01_land_8_20_14_3_00_12
TAGAAATTTTTAGGAGTATCTGTCAGCTACGGTTGAAGCGACATAGGCTTCGGGTTTTATTTTTGGTTCAAAGCCATTTCCTCTAATTAAGCCGGTTACTTCTTTTATCATATCCCGGGTAGCACCGTTTTCACCGATATCAGCATGAATATAGCGAAATTGATAGTTAGGGTTGGGGCCTAAATTTTGGATTTTTTTCTCAAAATTCTCTCTTAGAAGTAGAGCTAATTCACAAGATAGTAAAACTTCCTCCAAAATACGCATTTTCCAATTATAAAATTTTCGGTTTTTATAGGCAATTTTTTTAAGGAAAAATCTCCCGCCTTCTCCTACTCTTAAAATAACTACTGCTACTGGGAAATCGGGTGTTTCTCCTGAAGAGGAATCGCAGCCAACAATGATATCATAAAATTTTTCTGGTTTCTCAGAAATATAATTCAAAATCTCCTCAATTACTTGAGTCATCTTCAAATTTCCCCGGCTAGGATTATAGAAATAACCTTGTAAAAAATTACTCATCGAAATAAATCGAAGATTTATTGAAGATCAAAGAAGATTTTCTTCTTTTCCACCTTCGCTAACGCTTGGTGATTGAGATGAATCGAAGATTCATCGAACATGTTAATTAATACTAACAGAATTTTCTAAAAGAATCAAGCCTTGGCAACATTTTTAACTATTTTTATGAATTCTTGAGCATTTAAAGAGGCACCGCCAACTAACAGACCTTGAAAACCGGCTTTCTTAACGTAATCTCGCGCATTTTGAGAATCGACGCTTCCGCCATAAAGAATTGGGATATTTTTATTCAATTTTTTCTTAATAGCTATTCTCATTTTTTTTGCTTTATCAACGCTACAGGGTTTCCCTGTGCCGATAGCAAATAACGGCTCGTAAGCAATAATGGCACCCCAAAAATCTTTTTTGAGGCGATGAACTTCGTTCATCTTCACGCTTCGCTGGAGCTTGCGTATTTGAGAAGTTTTATCAATGCATAAAATTGGTTTTAAACCTATTTTTAAGGCTGCTTTTATTTTTTTATTTATCATTGAGTCTTTTTCTTGCTGATATTTTCTTCTTTCTGAATGCCCAATAATTACATAATCTACCCCTAAATCTTTGAGCATCGAAGGAGAAATTTCCCCAGTAAAAGCCCCGTTTTGTTCCCAAAAACAATCTTGAGCGCCAAATTGGATATCAGATTTTAGATGCTGGATATTAGATAAGTAAATAAAAGGAGGGCAAATTACCACTTCTACATTTTTAATATTTTTTACGCCGTTTTTTACCGAATTAAAAAGGAGCTTAGCTTCTTTAAGAGTCGTAGGATTACACTTCCAATTAGCGACAATTAATTTTTTCATATTCGTAAATTCGCAGATTCGTAACAAATTCGTTATTCGTTGATTTTATTTTTTTCTCAAATATTCAGCGGCTTTTTCAGGTTCAATTGTTGATATTTCCATCCTTGCTCCCAATTCAAAACCAGCCCAAGTGGCGGTCTTTGGTAAAATTGTCCAATGCCAATGGTAAAAATCGTAATTTTTACCATCGCAAGGAGGGGTATGCAAATAAAAATTATAAGCCGGGTCATTTAAACTTTTGTAAAGTTTGCTCAAGGCAACCTTGAAGGCTTCAGATAAATACAATTTTTCTCTCTCAGTTATTTTTTCAAAATAGGCCAGGTGTTTTTTTGGTGAGATTATAATTTCAAAAGCAGCCTTTGAGGCAAAGGGGCAGATTACCAAAAAATCTCTATTTTCAAAAACAATTCTTTTTTTTCTTTTCATTTCCCAATCATTCATCTGACAATAAACACATTCTTGATAATTTTCGAAATATTTTTGAGAATTGGAAAGGGCCTTTCTCAAATCGGCATCGATTAGAGGAACAGCGGCAATTTGAGAATGGGGGTGGACTTGAGAAGCTCCGGCTCCGGCGCCATGATTATGAAAAATTGAAACATAATGGACCTGTGGTTCTTTCATTAAATTGAGGTATCTTGACTGATAGGCATCGATTACTTCTTTGACTTGGCGGGTGTCAAATTGACCCAATGATTTTTGATGATCCCTAGTCACTACTAATTCGTGGAGGCCAACTGCATTCATTATCTGATAGGGACCTTCCATTTTGGCATTTAAACTTCTATCACTTATAAAGGCAGGATATTTATTAGGAATGACAACAGTGGTCCAATTTTTTGGTATTTTTTTGGTTATTGGGATTCGATTTCCCCGGAAAAAAATTAAAAGAGGTTTTTCTTGGGTTTCGATTTGGCAAAAAGGGCATTTTCCTTCGGGTAGCTCTTCGATTTTCCGTCTTCTCTCGCTTTTGAACATTTCTGGCCTTTTCGCCCGGCCAGTAGCAATAACCACCCAATCTCCAGAAACAACATCGAGCCGTAATTCCGACGGGAACTTCTTTTTTGGTTTTTTAATCATAAACTCCTTTGATCAAATTTAATCTTATTTTAAACAAATCAAGGCCCATATTTACCATCCACTTAAATTTTACCTTACTTTCAGGGTCATTTCTCCAATAGATTGGAATTTCTTTTATTTTATAACCTAATTTCTTAGCAATCACGAAAAACTCTGGGTCGAAGGCAAAACGATTGATTTTGCATCTTGGAAAAATATCTTCAGTTGCCTTTTTAGTAAAACATTTAAAACCACATTGGCTATCAGCAATTCCCCAAGTTCCGACAATTGAATTAGTTAAAAATCCAAATCCCTCCCCTAAAAATCTTCGGAAAAGCGATTGAGGCGGGTCCAAAATTGCTCCTTTGACATCTCTCGAACCAAAAACTATATCACATCCTTTTTCAAAATAAGGCCACATTTTTTCAATCTGGTCAATGGAAGTTGAATTATCAGCATCAGTAAATAATCTAAAATCTCCTTTGGCTTCTAACATGCCAAACCTAACTGCATAACCTTTACCCTGATTTTTCTCATAACCAGTAACTTTTAAATTCTTAATGCTTCGACTTCGCTCAGCATTAACCCTGAGTCCTGTCGAAGGGTTAATTTTCGGTATCAAACTTTTTGCCACCTCGAGAGTATTATCTTTTGAGCCATCATTAACAACAAGAATTTCGTAATCATAAACCGAGCGAGGCGAAGCCGAGCGAGGTGGGAGATGAGGCGAAGCCTCAGCGACCGTTTGCTTTCTTAAATACTTATCAATCTCCTCTAAAGTTTTTGGCAACCTCCTTTCCTCATTATAAGCTGGGATGATAACTGAAAGATACATACCCCGTATA
>PETJ01000033.1 GCA_002781125.1 Candidatus Nealsonbacteria bacterium CG01_land_8_20_14_3_00_12
TAACTGTCTCAATTTTTCTCTCGAATCTTGAAGCGATTTTTCTAATTCCTCTTTTGATTTTTGTCGTAATTCTGTTGTTTTCATTTAACCGAGCTTTTATTACCGAGCTTCTTAAGGAAGCGAGGTGGAAAAAGAGGGTGAAGCCCTCTTCGCCCTATAAAAGCGAATCGAAGAGTATTCCCTCTTCTCAACCCTTTGCTACGCTCGGGTAGTTGAAGATGAGTTCGAAGAAAAGTGTTTCTTCCCTCGTCTCATCTTGACTCGACGAACGAAGTTCTCTTCGCCTTTATTTTTTTATAAATTTGGTTTTCACTGGTAATTTATCGGCTGCTTTTTCAAGGGCCTCTCTAGCCACTTCTTCTTTTACTCCTTCTAATTCAAAAATAATACGGCCAGGTTTAATCGGAAAAACATAAAACTCAACTGAACCCTTTCCTCCACCCATGGGAACTTCCGTCCCCTTTCTGGTAATCGGTTTATCTGGGAAAATTCTAATCCAGAGCTTTCCTCCCTTTTTTAAATATCTTAGAATCATTCTTCTAGCTGCCTCAATTTGTCTGGCTGAAATCCAGCGAGTTCCCAAGCTTTTCAATCCAAAAGAACCGAAGGCAAGTTCAGTTGCCCTTGTTTCAATTCCTTTGGAAACACCTTTTCGCCACTTCCGATGTTTAACCTTTTTCGGCATCAGTATTGCCATAACAATTTGCAATTTGCAATTTAAAACTTCTCACCTTTATAGATCCAGACTTTTACTCCCACTACTCCATAAGTACAGAAAGCTCGGGATTTCGCGTAATCAATATCAGCTCTTATAGTTTGACGAGGCAATCTCCCTTTTTTTAACCATTCAATTCTGTGAATTTCAACTCCATCCAATCTTCCAGCTACTTCAACCCTTGCTCCCTGAACTCCTTTCGTTGCCATAATTTTAGCCAGGGCCTGTTTTAAGACTCTCCGATAACGTACCCTTTTTTCAATTTGTTGAGCTATCCATTGAGCAGCCAGGGGAGCTGAAGCCCAAAGGTCTCTGACTTCTCGAATTTCAATTTTTAAGTCCTTTTTTTCCTTGATTACTTTGTTTTCTAACTCTTTTTTTAACTCTTCAACCCCTCCCCCACCTCGACCAATGATTAACCCCGGCCGAGCCGAAGAAATTATCACATTTATTTTTCCTGGGGATCTCTCAATTTCAATTTTTTCTATTCCTAGTTTCCCCAATTTTTTTTCTAAAAATTCTCTAATTTTAAAATCCTCCTCCAAATATTTTGAGAATTCTCTTTTGCTTAACCAGCGAGAACCCCAGTCAGTTAAGTCTTTTATTCTAAATGCCTTTGGATGGACTCTATGTGTCATATTAGAATGCTTTTCTTCTAAAGACTCTTTTTATACCTTTTTCAATCTTTGGCCTTGGTAGTTCGATTTCAGGTTTAAATTTGGGCTTTTCAATTTTAGGTATTCTTTCCAGTGGCTTAAGCGGAACTTTCTTAATCTCTTTAATTTTTTTAACTTTTTTTGGCTTTTTGGTAATTTCGTCAAGAACAATAGTGACGTGAGAAGTCTTTTTTTGAATCTCGTCGGCTCTTCCTCGAGCTCGAGCTCGCCATCTTTTTAATTTTGGACCTTCGTCAACTAAAATTTTTGAAATATACAAATTTAATTCCTCTAACTGAAAATTATTTTTAGCTGAAGCAACGGCTGATTTTAAAAGTTTCAAAAGCGGCTGGGCTGCCTTTTTTACTGTATATCGCAAAATTGTTTGAGCTTCCTCAACGGTTTTTCCCCGAATTAAATCAGAAACCTGCCGAACTTTTCGAGGAGTAATTCTTAAATAACGCAATTTGGCAGTAACAGATACCATATTTTATTTCGCTTCTTCTATTTTTTCAGTTTCTTTTTCAGCTACCTTTGCTTCTAACTCTCTTTGCATTCTTCCTCCGTGTCGGGAGAATTTTGTAGTCGGAGCAAATTCACCAAATTTGTGCCCAACCATTTCTTCAGTCACTTTAACCGGAAGGAATTCCTTGCCATTATGAACTCCAAAAGTAAAACCAATCATTTCCGGAATAATGGTACAAGCCCTTGACCAGGTTTTAATAGCTTCCCCTGGTTTTGCCTTTTTCATTTTCTCTAATAATCTTTGGTCAATATAGGGACCTTTTTTAAGTGAACGTGCCATATTATTTTTTCTGCCTTCTTTTTATTATATATTTAGCTGTCCATTTTTTTCTTTTTCTGGTTCTAACTCCCCGAGCTGGTTTTCCCCAGGGAGTTTTGGGATATCTCAAACCAATCGGAGTTTTTCCTCCTCCTCCACCATGGGGATGATCGGGAGGATTCATCGCCGTTCCCCGAACAGCCGGTCTCCAACCTTTTAGTCTTCTTCTCCCAGCTTTGCCAATTATTTCAAACCTTTTTTCTGGATGAGAAACCTGGCCAATTGAAGCGAAACACTTCTGAGAAACTTTTCTAATTTCTCCTGAAGGCATTTCTAAATGAGTAAAAGACTCTTCCTGAGCTAAGACTTTAGCTGAGGTTCCGGCTCCTCTTGATAGCTTTCCTCCTTTCCCGGGTTCTAATTCAATATTATAAACTTGAGTTCCTACCGGAATATTTTTTAATTTCATCCGATTGCCAATTTTAATCTCGGCTTTCTCAGCGCAGGTTATCTCATCACCAACTTTTAAATCCTTGGGAGCTAAAATATATCTTTTCTCGCGGGTGGCGGGTGGCTTAGCATCTTGATATTCTACTAAAGCAATGAAAGCAGTCCGGTAAGGATCGTATTCCAGGGCAATGACAATACCTGGCATTCCTAATTTTTCTTGGCCAAAATCTAAAAGTCTATAAAGCCTTTTTACTCCGCCACCTCGATGGCGAATGGTAATTCTACCAGAAACCTGCCTCCCCGCTTTCTTTTTGAACGCCAAAAGCAACCTCCTTTCCGGTTCCTTCTTTGTTAAAAATGTTTTTTTCATAATTTTTATCTCGGTAATACTTCTATTTTTTGTCCCTCTTTAATTCTCACAATTGCTTTTTTATATCCTTTCCTCCAACCCCTAATCTTTCCTAACCTTCTTTTTTTTGGCGGTAAATTTATAATTTTAACACCCAAGACATCTACTCCGTAAAGGTTCTCAATTGCCTTTTCAATTTCCACTTTATTTGCTCGAGAATAAACCTTAAAAACATACTGATTCTTTTTAACTAAATCAGTTGCTTTCTCGGTAACCTGGGGAGTTTTTAAAATTTTGTAAGCTTCCCCAATAACTGTCTTTCTTTCTCTTTTGGGAACCGTCACTATTTCTGGGGCCCGCCTTTGGCGGGAGGGTGGTGGGAGGGTTGGAGTCCTAATTTCTTTTTGTTTTTCAATCGGCCTTTCAATTTTTTCTTCGGGAGGTTTCTTTTTTTTAAAAATATCTCGTAAAGCCATACTATTTCAAAAATGTTTCCTTAACTAATTTTATCGCTTCTTTTGGCATGATTAAATATTTAAAAGAAAGCAGATCTAAAGCATTTAAATCTTTGGCTTGAATGGTTTCAATATCGGGAATATTTCTTGCCGCTAAAATTAGATTCTTATTTAATTCCGGCAGAGCAATTAAGGAACTTTCATTTTTACAAGGTAATTTTTTTAAAATCTCTGTCATTTCTTTTGTTTTCGGTTTTTCAATCTTTAATTTATCTAAAAGAATCAATAAATTATTTTTAATTTTTCCTGATAAAACCATAAAAAGGGCTAATCTTTTCATTTTTTTTGGAATTTCCTTTTTAAACACTCTTTCTTTTCTCGGCCCAAAAATCACTCCACCGCCTTTCCATAAAGGAGAACGAATTGATCCCACTCTGGCCCGGCCTGTTCCTTTTTGTCGCCAGGGTTTTCTTCCCCCACCCCGAACCTCGGCTCTTGTTTTTGTGTGGGCAATTACTTTCCGACGATTAGCCATTTGAGAAACCACCACCTGATGAACTAAATCAGGACTTATTTTGACATCAAAAATTTCCTTTGGTAGTAAGGTAGTCCCTACTTCTTTCCCTTCTTGATTATAAACAGTATACTTCATACTTCTTACTTCTTACTTCTTACTTCGTACTTCTTACTTCCAATAATGTTCCTTTTCTGCCCGGCACTGCTCCTTCGACGGCTAATAAATTATTTTCTGGATCGACTTTGGTGATTTTCAAATTTTTAACTGTTACTCTTTCAAAGCCCATTCTTCCTGGCATTTTTTTGCCCTTAACCACTCTTTCTGGAATACTCATTCCTACTGAGCCCAAAGTCCGAAGCTCATGTTTTGTCCCGTGAGAAACAGACAGCCTGCCTTTAAATCCCCACCTTTTGACTGCTCCGGCAAAGCCTTTTCCTTTCGATATTCCCGAAACTTTAACTTTATCTCCTTCTTGAAAAATTGAAGCATCAATTTTGTCACCAACTTTAAACTCCCCATTTTTAAATTCTCTTAAATATCTATACGGCTTTTGGGCCTGGGGCTTTTTAATCTTTTTTGGTTTTCCAATTTTTTTAAATCCAACTTGAATAGCTTGGTAACCATCTTTTTCTTTTGTTTTGATTTGGGTAACTTCGCAAGGACCAGCTTCAATCAAAGTTACCGGGACCGCAGAACCCCTTTCATCAAAAATTTGGGACATACCTAATTTTAAACCCAAAATAAATTTCATGTTTAATTGAAAACCGGGCAATAGCCCGGTCTTCTACCGTGACTATTTTAAAAATAAAATTTAAATTTTAAAATTTAATCCTAACATTTTAATTATATATTAAAAATTTATCTATGTAAATCTGTGTGTTTACATTTTGATTTCGATGTCTACGCCAGCCGGTAAAGTTAAACTCATCAAAGCATCAATCACTTTTGGATTGGGATTCAAAATATCAATCATTCTTTTGTGGACTCTCATCTCAAACTGTTCTCGACTATCTTTGTGTACAAAAGAGGACCTATTAACAGTATATTTATGAATTTCAGTCGGTAAAGGAACGGGTCCTGAAACTTCGGCTCCGTAACGCAAAGCTGTCTCGATAATCTGTTTTGCCGAATTATCAATTACTTTATGGTCATAAGACCACAACTTAATTCTAATTTTCGGTTTGACCTCTTCTTCAACTGCAACAGCTTTCTTTTTAGCCATCTTAAAAGAACCTTATAATGATGAACGCACGATTTAAAGCACGATTTACGCCCGATATCGGGTGTTCATCGTGTTTTTATCTGGTGTTAATCATTTAGCGATTTTGGTAACCACTCCTGCTCCTACTGTTTTTCCTCCCTCTCTGATAGCAAATCTCTGTTTTTCTTCCATGGCAATTGGGACTATCATTTTTATTTTTAAATTAACTGTATCCCCCGGCATCACCATCTCTGTTCCCTCTGGCAAAGTTACTTCTCCGGTAACATCAGTGGTTCGAAAATAAAACTGGGGTTTGTAACCAACAAAAAAAGGAGTGTGTCTTCCACCTTCTTCTTTGGTTAAAACATAAACTTCGCCTTCGAAATCAGTGTGGGGAGTAATAGTTCCTGGTTTTGCCAAAACTTGACCTCTTTCCACCTCTTCCTTTTTTATACCCCGCAGTAAAATGCCAACATTATCTCCTGCTCTTCCTTCGTCTAAAGTTTTATTAAACATTTCAATACTGACAGCTATAGTCTTAATTGTTGGCCGAATGCCAACTAATTCAACTTCCTCATTAGGATGAATCACTCCCCTTTCAATTCTTCCAGTGGGAACTGTTCCCCGGCCAGCAATCGAAAAGACGTCTTCGATAGCCATCAAAAATGGTTTTTCTATTTCCCTAACTGGCTCGGGAATATATTCATCAATCGCCTTTACCAAATCCAAAATTGGTCGAGCCTCTGTCTCATCCGGGGACTTCGCTTCCAAGGCTTTCAAAGCTGAGCCTCGAATTACCGGGATTTCATCTCCAGGAAAATTATATTTTTTCAAAAGCTCCCTTACTTCGCTTTCAACCAAATTGATAATTTCCGGGTCATCAACGGCATCGCATTTATTTAGAAAGACGACAATTGCCGGTAAGCCAACTTGCCTGGCTAAAAGAATGTGTTCTCGAGTTTGGGGCATTGGGCCATCAACAGCCGAAACGACTAAAATAGCTCCATCCATCTGAGCAGTCCCGGTAATCATATTTTTAATGTAGTCGGCATGGCCTGGACAATCAATGTGGGCATAGTGACGCTTCTCTGTTTCATATTCCACATGAGAAATGGTGATTGTTAATCCTCTCGCCTTTTCTTCAGGAGCAGCATTAAGATCCTCGACTGTGACCTCTTTTGTGGCCAACCCCTTTAATTTTAAAATACGGGTTATAGCGGCAGTGACCGTACTTTTACCATGGGCGACATGGCCAATGGTACCAATATTAACATGGGGCTTTGCCCTGACAAATTTTGCTTTTTCTGCCATATTTGTGTCGCGAAACAGACGCGAAACTCCCACCGAGTGGGAACCCTACGCGAAACAGAAGCGAAAGTTTAGCGTCAGTTTTGCGTATGGTTTAGCGTCAGTTTAGCGATATTTATTAATTATATTATTATTTTATTAACTTCAATAAATTTGTCAATGTGAATAATTATCTTCTCTTGCCTTCAATTATTTCCTGAGCTATATTCTGGGGCATTTCCTCATAATGATCAAATTCCATTGTAAAGGTTCCCCGGCCCTGTGTCAAGGAACGCAAAGTGGTAGCATAGCCAAACATTTCGGCTAAGGGAACTTTTGCCCTAATTATTTTTACCTGAAATCTATCTTGGGTTTCTTCAATTTTTCCTCTCTTCGCTCCCAGGTCTCCAATTACACTTCCAAAAAACTCTTGAGGAGAAATCACTTCCAATTTCATTATTGGCTCTAACAAAACGAGTTTTGCTCTTCTGGCTGCGCTTTGAAGAGCGGCCGAGCCTGCAATTTTAAATGCGAATTCAGAAGAGTCAACTTCATGAAAAGAACCATCGTAAAGAGTAACCCTTAAATCAACTAATGGATATCCAGCCAAAACTCCTTTTTCCATTGCCTCCTTGACTCCTTTTTCAACTGCCGGAATGAATTCCTGGGGAATTACTCCTCCTTTAATTTCATCTACAAATTCAAATCCCTCCCCACTCTTTTTGGGTTCAACCTTTAGCCAGACATGGCCATACTGTCCCCTACCTCCTGATTGCCTAATATATTTTCCTTCAGCTTCGGCCAGTTCTTTAATCGTCTCTTTATAAGCCACTTGAGGTCTGCCAACATCTCCTTCGACCTTAAATTCTCTTTTCATTCTATCAGTAATAATTTCCAAATGAAGTTCACCCATTCCTGAGATAATGGTCTCGCCAGTCTCTTGATCGGTTTTCATTTTAAAAGTTGGGTCTTCCTCAGATAATCTTTTTAAGGCCAGACTCATTTTTTCCTGGTCAGCTTTTGTCTTTGGTTCAATTCGGATGGAAATCACTGGTTCTGGGAAAGTAATTTTTTCTAAGATAATCGGGTTATTACTATCGGAGAGGGTGTGGCCGGTTGAGGTGTTTTTTAATCCAACCGTGGCCAAAATATCTCCGGCAAATGCCTCCTCCGTTTCTTCCCTTTCGGCGGCATGCATTCTTAATAATCTACCAATTCTTTCTTTTTCCCCGGTTATCGGATTTAATAAATAAGAGCCTCTTTTTAAATATCCTGAATAAACTCGGAAAAAAGTCAAAGTCCCAACATAAGGATCGGCCTGAATTTTGAAAGCTAAAGCTGAAAAGGGTTCAGAATCCAGGGGTTTTCTTTCAATAACTTCGCCAGTTTTGGGATCAGTTCCTTTTATTGGCGGCAAATCAACCGGGCTTGGCAAATAATAGATTATCGCATCCAAAAGGGGCTGAATTCCTATTCTTTTAAAGAGGGAGCCAAAAAAGACCGGAAAAATCTTGCATTTTATCACCGCCTTCCTTAACCCCTTTCTTAGTTCAGTAATCGAAATTTCTTTTTTAGACAAATATTTTTCCAAAAGTTCTTCATCCTCAGCGGCAACTTTTTCAATTATTTTTTTTCTCCATTCTTTTGCCTTTTCCTCCAATTCTTTTGGAATTTCCTCTTCCTTGACAATTTCTCCTTCTTTCCCTTCAAACCTTAAGGCCTTCATCTTTAATAGATCAACCAATCCGGAAAAATTATCTTCCTCGCCAATTGGTAACTGCAATGGAATAGCATTCATCGCCAATCTTTTCCAAATCGATTCCAAATTCATCTCAAAAGTTGCCCCAACCTTGTCCATTTTATTCACAAAACAAATTCTTGGAACGCCAAAATTATCAGCTTGATGCCAAACAGTCTCCGATTGAGTCTGAACACCGGCTCCGCCATCAAAGACAACAATTGCTCCATCCAAAACCCTCAAAGACCTCTGAACTTCAGCCGTAAAATCAATGTGTCCAGGAGTGTCGATAATATTTATTTGATAATTCTCCCCATCAAGGGACCAATAGCAAGAAGTGGCAGCAGCCATGATTGTCATCGCCCTTTCCCTCTCCAAAGCCATCCAATCTAAAATTGTCGTCCCTTTTTCCAAAGTTCCAATTTTGTAGGTTTTGCCGGTGTAATACAAAATACAAACAGTGGTGGTAGTCTTACCAGCTGAAATATGAGCGATAATACCTATGTTTCTGTATTTTTCGATTGGATATTTCCGCATGTTAGATGATAGATATTAGATATTAGATATTAGAGCGAGGCAAGTGGTTTCAGGGTGAATTAAAACTCTAAGCGAGGGAATCGATTTTCGGGACCATCCGCAGGCAAATTGCATGGTTTCGCTGAAGGCGAAAATTTGCCGAGGAACTGAGCTTGCGCCTCGCTGGGGCGCAGAGCGTGTACCGAAAATCGCATTCCCGAAGCGACTACCAGGCGAAGTGGGCAAAGGCTCGATTGGCTTCTGCCATCCGATGGGTATCCTCTTTCTTTTTTACGGCTACACCTTCATTTTTTGAAGCTGAAATTAATTCTTCAGCCAATTTTTCTTTCATCGGTTTTCCTTTTCTTGATTTGGCAGCCTGGATTATCCAGCGTATAGCTAAGGTTGACCTTCTCTCCTTTTTTACTTCCCTGGGAACCTGATAGGTTGCTCCTCCAATCCTTTTTGGTCTTACTTCTAAAAGGGGTGAAGCATTTTCCAAGGCAAAATTAAAAACTTCCAGGGGATCTCGCTGAGTTTTTTCTTTAATGATATCAAAAGCCCGGTAAACGATTTTCCTGGCCAATTCCTTTTTCCCCCGCCTCATTACCTGATTAATAAATTTAGCAACAATAACATTATTATAGACGGTGTCAGGCATTATTTCTCTTTTAACTTTCTTTTTTCCTTTCATACTATTTCTCTTTCTTAGCTCCGTATTTTGACCTTTCTTGTTTTCTTCCCTCAACGCCTCCCGTGTCCAAAATACCTCTGACTATGTGGTATCTCACCCCTGGTAAATCTTTAACTCTTCCGCCCCGAATTAAAACTATTGCGTGCTCTTGTAAGTTATGACCTTCTCCAGGAATATAGGCAGTGACTT
Organism: Candidatus Nealsonbacteria bacterium CG01_land_8_20_14_3_00_12; assembly: GCA_002781125.1. Classification (GTDB taxonomy): domain Bacteria; phylum Patescibacteriota; class Minisyncoccia; order Minisyncoccales; family PETJ01; genus PETJ01. The sequence continues at coordinate 9,552 of PETJ01000033.1, forward strand.
CCATTCCGTTAGTTAATCTCACTCGAGCTACTTTTCTCAAGGCCGAATTTGGTTTTTTGGGAGTAACAGTAAAAACTTTGAGGCAAACTCCTCTTTTGAATGGAGAGAAATATTTTATTGGTCGATTTTTCAAAATATTAAAACCGAATGTCAAAGCCGGCTTCTTTCCAGGCTTTTTAATTTTTTCTCTTCCTTTTTTGATTAATTGTCTGATTGTTGGACACATGGTGGTAAAAATTAATAAGCACAGAGTGCTCAAATTTTAATTTAGCAAATATTGAAAAGAAAGTCAATCAAAATAGTGGAGTACCAACGATTAAGGTGAAAATCCAGTTGATAATCAGGGTCAGCCAATGGAAGAAAAAGAAAATAATAAAAAGCAAAATGAATAAACCAAATTGGCTTAGAATTATTTTTAGGTTTTGCATAGAATAAGGCAAGAAGGTAAAAAGAATGTGAGAGCCATCAAGGGGAGGAATGGGCAGTAGATTAAAGACAGCCAAAAGTATATTTATATAAACAATGTAACTAAACATCAAAGAGAGGCCGGGAAGAATGTCTAAGATAGGAAAAAATCGCAAGGCTAATCCAAAGACTAAAGCTAGGGCTAAATTTGATCCCGGGCCAGCTAAAGCTACTTTGGCTGAACCATATTTTTGATCTCTGAAATTATAAGGATTTATCGGTACCGGCCTTGCCCAACCAAAAATAATTCCTCCTCCCGTTAATTTTGCCATGATGACTAAAAAAAGAGGCAAAATAATTGAACCAATTGGATCTAAGTGCTTAATTGGATTTAAAGTGAGCCTGCCAGCATATTTTGCTGTAGGGTCTCCTAAATAATTTGCCATTGCTCCATGGGAAACTTCGTGAATAACAATAGAAAAAATTAAAATAATAATTAAAAATAGATATTCCATAATTTCTTTATCATAACACAATCAGAAATCTTGTAAAAATTAAAAACCTTTGATAAGATAGAAATACCATGGCAAGTCAAAAAGATAAATCTTTTTTTCACCCTTCGCTACGCTCGGGTAAACAATGTCCAATTTGCGGAAAGAGAGAAATCAAAGAAAGCTCTGCCTTTTTTTCAACCTTCGCTTTCCTATGGAAAGCTTGGTGAATAATGGTTTGGAAATTAAACTTTAAAACAATCTGAAGGCATTTGCCGAGGGTGACACTTCGCAGCCGATGACGAAAAGCGAGGGTCTTTGCCGAAGGGAGCATCTCGCAGCCCCGCCCCCTGTTTAATCTGATCGGTCTCCTTAATAAAGGAGGCGGGGCGAGAGAAGCCACGGCGGGAAAAGAAATGAATTTTTCTTCTA
>PETJ01000025.1:0-551 GCA_002781125.1 Candidatus Nealsonbacteria bacterium CG01_land_8_20_14_3_00_12
TCGAGTGGCCGAGAACTGTTCTTGACCAATTTTCTTATGATAAAGACGGTCTCTTCTGCGATCCCGCATAATAACATGTTTCTTATCGTTAAATTCGAAAAGAGAAAAAATTGCCCGATAATAATCTGGTTCATCGCTAAAGATCGGCCGTTTTTCAACTCCTCTTGTGACCACGTGATAAATTTCTCCGTTAACAAACTGGGGGCGAATTATTGGCATAAAGCGGTCAAGAACAGTTCTTGACCGATTTCTTTACTGATGTATTTTTTAATTTTATAGACTCCGAAAATAAAAAACAACCCTCGCTCTGTGGATAATCAAAGGAAGGGAACAAGCTGGGAATATTGGGTTAGATTTTCTAATTGTTCCGGAGAAAGTTCGGCTGATTTGGCAAGGGCTTCTTTTATTAAATTATCAGAAATTTCGAGTTGCTCTCCCAATTCCAGCCACCTATTTCCTATTTTCTTGGCAATGTAATCTTCGACGTAAATTTTGTGTTCGGGAGTGACCTCAAAGTCCTGAGGATTTTTTTGGAGATATTCTTTCAAAGC
>PETJ01000025.1:596-3187 GCA_002781125.1 Candidatus Nealsonbacteria bacterium CG01_land_8_20_14_3_00_12
AATATATTTTTCTACTTCGGCTTCTCGAGTTTTTAGAAATTCTGTAATACTTTCTTCTGTGATTAATTCTTCTTCTGGTTCTTCTGTTAGGGGAGCTAAAATTCCGGCTGGAAGTTTCTGAAAAAACTCAAAAGAAGGCTTCCAAGTTATTCCAACGAGATAGCCACAAATTCCCAGGCCAATGAGAACAACTACCAGGAGTGCCCATCTCGAAGTTCTCGCCCCGCTGATTATTATTGGCAAACTAAAAATTCTCATAATTTATTTACTTTTTTAATTAGGGGGTAAAAATTTTTTATTTTTAAAGAACCATCTCTGCCCCTCTCTAGCCGAGGCCCGCTTTTAAAAGAGAGCTATTTTAGAATTTTACAAAACTTAAAAGAATATGGCAAGGGAAATTAAAAGGTAGGACATCTGTCCTACCTAAGATTTATCTTCAAAAATTTAATTTAGAGCTTTATTCTTCAGCTTCCTTTGCTTCAATTTGATAAATGGCGAGGGTATCTGTTACCAGCCAATTCCTAAATTCGCCACTGATTAATTTATCAATTGATTTTTCCAAATTCTCTTTGGTATCAGATAATAAAATCAAGGCATTGCTTTCTTTGTTAAGATATAAAATTGAAGTATCCTTTTTATCTATTTTGCCAATCCCTTCTATTGCCACTTTCCCATCAATCGTTGTCTTTCCTTCTTTAAGAAAATCTTTAACTTTTGGAGCATCATCAAAAAGGCCAAGAAAAATCAAATCTCCAGAAATGGTTTTTTCATATTGAGAAAGTTTCGAGCTCTTTTCTAAATCAGCGAGAAAGTTTTTTAATTTTAAACCGGTGTCGATATAGGAAGCGTCAGCATAGGTTAGCTGGACTTTGTCTCCAAAGAAATAAGGGAAGTCGGAAAGATAAAAAGTTCTTTCCGATTTCGTTAGCCAATCAGCTAAATTAGAAATAAACTGATTATTATTTGTGCTCAGATTGTAGGGTTCAATCATAAAGGTTAAATCAGAAATGGCTAAAACTTTTGAATCAGGACTAAATAAAACTGGTGAAAAATTCTTTTTAGCTTCGGCTACAGAGGAAAAGGTGTTCTCATCGGTACGAACAATCCCCCATTCGAAAGGACTTATTGAGCCGGCAGAATAAAGAGTTATTTTTTCTAAATTTTTGGTTAGCTCGGAGTCGGACTTAAAATTGGTGAGATAGATATATCTAAAATTGCCATCATTTTCTTTTAAATTGTATAAATAATCCGACTCAAAAATCAGGCCAAATTCAGTGGCAACACTGTTTATCTCGCCGGGTCTGGTTGGATCTCCAATCAAAAGCAACTTCCCTCCTTTTTTGGCAAAATCTTTTATTAATTTAAGTTCTTTTTCGGAAAAGTCATCTTGAGGCAAAATTATAATTAAAGCGTCAGCATATCTAAGTTTTCCTTCCAAATCATCTTCACTTTCCAAATAATCAAAAGAGTAACCTCGAGAAGTAATTCTAAGAATTGGCAAAGAAAACTCCTCAAGCGTAAAGTCATTGCTATGAGCTAAATCAAGCAAAACATTACCCTCTTTCTTTTCATAGACATCGGAAAAAATCTTAATTTCAGTTGGAGGAAAAGTAATCTCTTTAAAAGCAGGTCTTTCGGGAAAAGGCAAGTGGCGGAAGGGCTGGAGTCTCCCAGGATAATAATATAAATATTGACCTAAGAAAAAAAGAAAAATAATTAATAGAAAGATTTCTAATATGGTAACGGGTTTTTTCATATTTATCGAGACTCGATTAAATAGTAATAGGTAGGTAAAAGTTCTTTTTTTGATTCAGTAGTTGGCTGAGTAACTCCCCATTTTTCAGTTTGAACTTTTTCTGCCATTTTTTCAGCAATATCTACTACTTGATAATGGGCTATGCCTGCGTAATCGGCTGCTTTTTCAATAGCATCAAAATTTGACCCAATTTCATCGATTAAACCAGCTCCCAGCCCTTCTATTCCGGTATAAACTTCAGCTTTAGTCAGCTCATCGGCACTAATCTTTAATTTTTCTCCCCGATGAAACAAAACTACTCCCAGGAAACTTTGCCTGAGCATTTCTAATTGACCGACTGCCTTTTGTCTGGTCATTCCGGTATCTTTAAAAGGTCCGGTTGGTAAGATATCTTCTGACGGCATTTCTGGATAAGGTAAACTAGTCCAGGCGCCAATACTACCAATTTCTGAATCGGGTTTAGCATAAATAAAGTTTGAAGCCAGAGCAATATAATAACCGCCGCTAGCTCCCCTTTGGTTTATTGAAGCAACAATTGGCTTTTCCTCTCTTAGCCTAAGCAAAGCTAAATAAATTCCCTCAACCACTGATGCCTCCCCTCCTGGGCTATCTATTTCCAAAACCACTCCTTTTATCTCCTTTTTTTCTTTGGCATATCTTATTTGCTCCAAGATTTCGTCAGCTTGCCATTGACCAAGAATTGAGCCAGAAATTCTAATTACCCCTACTTCGGGTTTTGCTATAAATTCTTGAAAGCTAAAAACCGAAATTAATCCTCCAATAATTAAGACTAAAATAATCCACCCCCAGACCAAAAAAATTGGTGTGGGGGTAA
>PETJ01000015.1 GCA_002781125.1 Candidatus Nealsonbacteria bacterium CG01_land_8_20_14_3_00_12
AATAACATGGCATACGAATCAGACAGAGGATTTGCGCCCCGAGAAATGGTCAAGGGCAATTGGAAATGCTCAGACTGCGGGGTAGAAATCACCGAACTTCCTTTTGCACCAGCTGCAGACAGACCTATTTACTGCAAAGAGTGCTGGTCAAAAAGAAGAGTAAAAAGGGATTTCAGCAGATAATCCTAAAACAAAAAACCCGGCGCTCGCCGGGTTTTTTGTTTCTTTTCAAGCCGATTTTTTGAAGGGTGGGCCGTGGCCGGGGTAAATTTTTGTTCCTGGTTTTAAAATTTTTTCTAATTTTTTGAGGGAGTTTTCCAAGTCTTTTTGGGAACCGCCTGATAAATCGGTTCTGCCATAGCCATCTTCAAAGATTGTGTCGCCAGTAAAAATAAAATCTTTGCCGGCTAAACAAATGCTTCCTTTTGTATGGCCTGGGGTGTGAATGACTTTTAAAGAAATTTCGCCCACCTGCTCAAATGGCGGGTACCCGATTTCATCTCCGTTTTTTAAGAATTGATCGACATTGAATTTAATAAAAGCTTTTTCTTCTTCGTGAATTAAAATTTTGGCTCCCGTTTCCCTTTTTAATTTTGGAGCAGCCAAAAAATGATCCCAGTGGCAATGGGTCAAGACAATATATTTCAATTTTGCTTTTTCAATCTCTTTTAAAATCCTTTTTAATCCGCCACCGGGATCAATAACCAAAGCCTCCCCCTTTGAAATTAAAATGTAGCAATTTGTCAAAAGAGGCCCAACGATTAGATGTTCGAGTTCAAATTGTTGCCTTTTGTGAGAGATTTCCGACATCAATTATTTACCCGAGCGAAGCGAAGGGTGAAGATAAATCGAATGATTCATCGACTAAACAATTTTCTTTGGCATTGAGGTTTAATTTCTCGAGGTTCTTTTTGGGGTTGCCAGATTTTGTCTTTTTCAATAATATGAATTACTTCAAATTTTTTTGAAATGTTCAAACATTTTAATAAATTGAAAATTTATTAAAAGGTGATATGAATCTCTGATTCATAGAACCATTTTGAGGTTGGCCAACGCCTGACATCAACCACCATTTCAATTTGATAACTTTTTAAAATTTCTAAAAATTCTTCGATTGTCCTTTTTGAGGTCCCTAGGGTATAAATTTTCATTAATATCTAATTTCAAAATTGTTGAATTCGCCTTTGTACTCTTCCCAAGTCAGGTCTAAATGATTGACAATGGCTCCTGGCGGGCCTTTTTTAGCCCAATTAATCATTTCCTCAACTTTGGCTTTATCTCCCTCAAAAACCGCCTCTACCCGGCCATCTGGCAGGTTTCTAACCCAACCAGTTACTCCCAATTGCTGGGCTTTTTCCTGGGTTTCTGCCCGAAAAAAGACACCGTGAACCCTTCCGGAAACAAAAATGTGAGCTCTAATTTTTTCGGTCATATTTAGTGGTGGGCAATAATTGATAATAGTCGAACCTATTTTGACCGAAAATCTTGATTTTTCCTACGCGCGCAGTAAACCACTTCCCTTCATCTGCGCCTATGGTGTGGGTGAACAAGTAGTGATTAAATTTTTAATTGCTTATATGCCTTGCTTAAAATTAGTATTTATTCGGCACGCGGTGGACAAATAAAAGTTTTACCATCACAATATCCTAAAGTGGATGGATTAACATTAGTCACATAGTTATTACCTCTGCTATCTATACAAAACCATCTCTCTCCCCTCAATAATTTAATGTGACTACAATATTTATCGAAAGTAGTATAAATAGTTGGCTTCATCCCTGCTTGTTTTTCAACATCATTACAAATAGTATTCATTGTATCATTATAAGTACAGGTGAAACTAACATAACTCCCTTCATTATCAGAGATAACTTCAGCGGAGGACCGTATTTGATTCATATCGGCCATAATTCGAGCTTCTTCAGCCCGACCTCTTTTTTCAAAAGAAGATTTTTCCATTCCTTTCATAACGCCCTTAAAAACGAAGCCACATACGATAAGGGAAAGTATGGTAATCAAAATTATTGCTTTCGTTCTATTAGATTTTGAAATTTCTTTACCGGCACTCAGAAGTTCAAATGTTTTTAGAAAAAAATATGGGACTATAATAAGTACAAGGAATGCACCAATAACCATAGCATCAAGAATTAGGAAAATCAGTAAAAACAAATAAGACTTCGCATTCATCAAAAATCCTGTTGCAATTATTTTAGGCCACTTTTCTTGGCGATAATAGAAATATAATATCATTGTTTCAATAATAATGGAGACAAACAAGAAAATTAGTATTGAGGGAATAAACCCGTATGACAAAACATCTTCGATTACGGAATTTTTAACCGAGAGGGCGATCAAAAATCCTAATAAAGCTGTAAATAGATTTATTATTAAACCTGTAAAAAGTGCTTTTTGTGGAGTTCCTACTAATTTATCTTTAATGGTAAGAGCTTCTATAATCCAAACGCCCATAAAAATAACTATGACCAGAAGCGGTGGATTGTAAGATAAAAAACCTACCGCTATATCTGCACTACAAATCTGAGGGATAAATAGTAAAAAAAGCCCGATTAAAAAAATTGATGAATATAAATATTTAGAATTATCCATAGTTATGTTTTATTAATTTTATTAAAAAATTTAATCAGTGGGCTCGACTGGATTTGAACCAGTGACCTTTGCAATGTGAGTGCAACGCTCTAACCGCTGAGCTACGAGCCCAACTATTATTAAATTAGCAAATTTTATCAATTCAGTAAAGTTTGATAGAATAAAATTGATGCAGGTTTTTGAGTTTCACTTTAATCCCAAATTAAAACCCGATTTAATTTTTGATAGTTTTTGTTACGAGCCGGAAAATATTTATGAGAGAAGGGTGGGGAGTCTTTATATGGCGGGGGTTTTAAAAAATGTTTTGCCTCAGAATCTTAGATTTTTGGATAATTTAGCCAAAGTTGTAAAAGAAAGATATTACACCCCAACTCTTCATTCTCCTGAAAAATCTCTTAAAGAAAGTTTGCAAAGGACAAATGACTTTTTAGAAAGAATTGCTAAA
>PETJ01000064.1 GCA_002781125.1 Candidatus Nealsonbacteria bacterium CG01_land_8_20_14_3_00_12
CAATCGTCCCGCCAGCCATTGGCTCAATGTTTTCAATATCAACTTCTTTAAGTTCTTCAAAATAAGCCAGAATTTTCTGGAGGTCTTTTAGAAGTTTTTCTTCACTCTCTTTGTTTAATTCAATCCGACTCAGTTCCGCCAGATATCCCAATGTTTTCTTGTTGATTAACATAAAAATTCTTTATTATTTAATAAAAATAATAACACAGCAAAAATAGATTATCCAGTATTGACAATCGTATTGTAAAATGTTATACTTTAAAAAGCAAAGTTTAAATCAATATAAATATGAAAGAGAGGTGATGTTAATGAAGATTTTGGTCACTGGCATAGGCATCACAGGCAAGAGCACTTTCCGAAGGGGCCTTGTCCGTAGACTAAGAGAAGTCAGTTTAGAGGTAGTGCAGTACGACGCCGACGAGTTTACGGAATTGAGAAGTCTGGAAGATATCGATTGTAAGACGCCCAATGGATTCAAGAAGGATGTCTTATATATCATAGAAGACATCCATGGACTAGAAACAGGGGGCGCATATATGCGATTAGAAGAATATGATTTAATCGCATATCTTCTACCCGGAAGAATCTCCCATCTCATGTTCTGGTTCTCAAGATGTTGGAAATGGTTCCAGTTCGGCCAGTTCTCCTGGGAGAAAGGCCTCGGCTGGAAAGGAACTGGAAAGCCCTATGACTATCGGAACATACTCCCGATAATCAAAGCTGTGATTCGCGATTTTAAGAATCGCGAGGTCTGGATTTCTAATGACCTCAGAGCCATAAATCACTTCCCGCATCTGATAGTTCGCCCTTACTGGACGCCTCGCGGAATCAGATTTTCGTTCTTTTAAATCGCCTAATCCTGTTTTATCGGGTTAGGCGATTTTCATTATTTTTTCAATTTTTTTCTTGTTTGCATTTACCATTCCCAACAATCCTCTTTCGGATATTGAATGCCAGGCAAATTTTTCATCTTTGGAATCGCGTGTAACCTCAATAAATCGCAGGCAAAAAGACAAAGACCTTTCCAAAATTCCGAATTTTATGGCATCCGCCAAATATTTCTTTTCAATTTTCGCCAATTTTCTTTCATTTTGATAACTGTTTATAAATGCCCGGAAATTTTTGTTGCTCCACTCTCTCCAATTATTTATAAAGCACCAGCCCCGACAGGCCTCAGCCAAATCAAAAACAAGTTTTCCATAGTAAGACCTGTCAAAATCTATAATTCCAAGAATTTCATCTTTTTGCCAAATAACGTGCCGCTTACCCAAATCTTCATGAATTGTTCCTGAAGGCAAATCGTCGGGGAAATACAATAAAGACAATTCCTTGGCCATCTTTTCCGTGAATTCTCTTTTATTATTAAAATCGCTTTTTAGAATTAATCCTTTCTTTTCTTGGAAATATTCTCTCGTTTCTTTTAGGGCCCATATATGTTCTCTTTTGTTTTTGGTTTTATAATTTTTAACCAAGTTGTGAAACCGGCCAATAAGTTCGCCGAATTTTCTGATTTCTTCCGGATAAGGATTTAGCTTGGGGCTTCCATTAATAAAATTCTTTAAATATCCGAAGTGATTTTTCCAGGAAATAATAAATTCCCCTTCTCTGGCCGCCACCGGTCTTGGAACGGGGAATTTATTCTTTAGAAGGCGGTTTATCAGTTCCAATTCTCCTGCAATTTCTTCTTTGGAACGCCACCTCGGGCCTGTCGGACAAAGACGAAGTAAGTAATTATTCCGATTGGTTTTTATTATATGGGTAATGTTTCCGCTAGTGGCTAAGGGTTTAATTTCTTTCAATTTACCCAAATCAAATCCGCTTAAAATTTTTCTTAAGGCGCTTTTGGAAAATTTTTGTTTAGTAAGCATAATTTAAAACAGTTTAAGCGTTTTTATAAAATTCATAAGTTTCCTTTATTAATTTAGCCACATTAAATGATAACATTTTTTTATAAATTAACCAATTTAAATTTAAAATTTAAATTTAAAAATTATTAAAATTACTAAAATATTGACATTTTGTGCGATCGTCAGAAATGTCAACAAATTAGTTTTTACCCTACTATATCTTCCTGAACGGCTTTAAAAAATTTTAAGTACTGTAAAAGATTAGTTTCGTTTAAATATTCTATAAATTCTTTTGGCAATGGCGCCGGGCCAATCCAAACGCTTTTTTGTAATAGAATAAAACCTAAAGCCACCAGTTCCATCCTCAACCAATTTCTCTGCCGCCGCCTTATTTCAGGAATATCAAAAACAATCACCATTTCTTTTTTCTTATTTTTAGTTTTTAAATGTTCGAAGTGAGGGATTTTTGAAATTAATTTATTTTTTAAAAATTTTCTTCCATTATCAGTAATATTCCAGACGCCTGTTTTGTTTTCTATTAAACCTCGCTTTTTGAGACGCGATAAAGTTGACCTCAGGGTTTGTTCTTTTAATTTTTGATAATCTATCTTGTCCGGCTGAGGAACTTCCATTCCCATTAATCTTTTCCGCATCAATCTATAACCACCAGAATAATCGGTTAAAATAATAAGTAAGTCATCTATTAAGCTCATAATTTTATTTTATATTTTAATTACAAATTATTATTTACCGTCTTTACGTCTTTATTATCTATTGACATTTTATGCGATCGTCTTTCAATGTCAATATGTGATTAAATTAAAATTCTATTTTTTATTTTTTTTTGCTAATTTATAAAGATTATAAATTTCTTCAACCGTCGTCGCTTCTTCTATTGATTTATCTTCCCGCCATCTTAAAAATTTCGGGAATCTCAAAGCTAAGCCGCCCTGCTTAATTTTATCTTTAGCAACCGTATGAACCGGGCTGACAGTGATTTCCGCTCCGGAAACCTCCATCACAACTTTTGGCTCAAACCAGACATTAACCGACATCCCAGTTTCCACTAATCTATGCTTTTCCTCTAATTTATATTTATCAAACATTTTCGGTAATTGAGCCAAAGTCTCATCAGTAAAACCAGTGCC
>PETJ01000040.1 GCA_002781125.1 Candidatus Nealsonbacteria bacterium CG01_land_8_20_14_3_00_12
CGGCTTCAGGGCTAGAACAAAAACCTTTGGAGGGAGAAGGGTTCTTTCTAGAAGAAGAAAGAAAGGGAGACGGAAACTATCGGTTTAAATTCTATGTTAGCAAAAAAGAATCGCCTGAAACGAAAAAAGGATTTTAAACTGATTTTAAAAGAAGGAAAGAGATTTAAAGAAGATTTTTTAATTTTAAAATTAAGGGAAAATAATTTAAAAGAAAGTCGATTCGGGTTTACAGTCTCCCTGAAGGTTTCCAAAAATACTACCTTAAGAAATAAAATCAGGAGAAGGTTAAGCGAGACAGTCAAAATGAAATTTAAAAAAATAAAAAAAGGGATAGATGGGTTATTTATTGCCTGTCCGGGCTTGGAAACGAAAGATTTCTGGGAGATAGATGAGGCGGTAGAGAAACTTTTTAAAAAAGCAAAAATATGCAATTTCTCGTAAAAGCTTTTAATCTGATATTGTATCAACCTTTATTTAATGCCCTGGTTTTGTTATATGTATATTTGCCGGGTCATGATTTTGGGGTATCTATCATTTTCCTTACAGTTCTCATTAGATTGATTCTTTATCCCCTGATGGCCCAATCGATTAGCTCCCAAAAAACTCTAGCAGAACTTCAACCAAGAATTCAAGAAATTCAGCAAAAATACCGGCAAGATAAAGAAAAACAGGCCCGGGCGATGATGGAACTTTACAAAAAAGAAAAAATTAATCCCCTTGGTGGGTTGCTCCCCCTTTTAATTCAATTACCAATTTTGATTGCTCTTTATCAGCTATTTTGGAAGGGACTTCAACCGGAGGCAATGGTTCTACTTTATGGCTTTGTCCCCAACCCGGGGGTAATTAACCCCAATTTTTTAGGGATAATTAAAAATTTAGCCGTACCTAGTTTGGGATTAGCAGTTTTAGCCGGAATTTTGCAGTTTTTTCAATCAAAAATGATGATGCCTAAAAGCCAAAAATTGGCGAGAAGCGACAAAACAGCTCAATTTTCAGATATGATTCAAAAACAGATGCTTTATTTTTTTCCAATTTTCACTGTTTTTATTCTTTGGAGATTTCCAGCTGCCATCGGTCTTTATTGGGTAGTTACTTCTCTATTTTCAATTTTACAGCAACATTTAATTTTAAAGCCCCCGAAGGAAAGCAAGCTTCCTACGGGGCAGGCTAAATATGCTCAGTCAAAGTGATTTTGAAAAAATAAAAGAAACAGTGAAGGAGTTTTTCGAAAAAACCACTTTCGAGGTTGAAATTGAGTTTCAGTCTCCCCAAGACCAAACCCTCCCCATCAATATAAAGATTGACGAACCCCAGATTTTAATTGGAGAAGGAGGCCAGACTTTAGTTGAAATTCAACACCTTTTAAAAGCAATTTTAAAAAGAAAAATTTCCGACTCTTTTTTTATTGACCTCGACATCAATGGTTATAAAAAGAAAAAAATAGAGTATTTAAAAGAATTGGCTAGAACTGTTGCTGACGAAGTTGGCATAACTAAAAAAGAAAAAATTCTCTCACCTATGCCAGCTTATGAGAGAAGAATTATTCATTTGGAATTGGCCGGGAGAAGTGATGTTACTACCGAAAGTATCGGCCAAGAACCAGAAAGAAGAATAGTTATCAGCCCATATCCCTAAGAAACTCTCAGCAGTTATTTTCTAGCTTTAATAATAAAGGAGCTCAGGCAGTCGCTCCTTCCTAACCAACCACATTGTCCAATTCGGAAAGGCCTAAAATCGGGTTTGCTCTCAGTAAAAACCTCGCAATCTCCTTTATAATCCGGGTCTCTAAATAAAAGGGCAACGTAGTGACCATCCATTTCCATTGCGGAAATTCGGTCGCCGCAATCCTTTGAGTCACAGTTATCTCCTCCGCATTTTTCAATATCGTGAAGATTGGCTTCGGTACCATTGGCTTCTTGGTAGAATCCGGTCTTCGACGGTAAGGCACAGCCAGTATAATTTTTATCTTCCCAAAATCTTACGCCCCCGACATACCTACAAACTCCAGCGGACCAGTAGCAATAACTCATCGCTTTGCAGCCAGCTTCCGTTAGATAATTTTGGCAGTCTTCTCCGACAGGTTTCAAGTAAACAGTGATTGAGGAAACACTAAGGGTGTCAGATACGCTTTGGCAATTAACATCGCCCTGCTCTTGGTCATAAAGCACAGCTTCACCCATATAATTTTCTTTTTCATGTAAGATAGCAGCGAATTTTGTTTCCCCTTTACTATCGTAACGAAATTTTATTGATTGAGTTTTATTATCAAACTCTTGGAGGGTAGCTGAACTTGACTGATAGATTACATAATCTTCGCCATATTTATTACCAGTACAATTTTCGGTGGCATAAAGATAAACGCCGGGAGGATGGGAGTCTAATTTAACAGACTTAGGTTGAGCTACGGCATATGGTTGGCAATCATTTTTCTGATAATTGGTTTCATCATATTTTTTTATTGAACCTAGATAATCATTTCCAGAATAAAACTCAATAGTTAAATCTTGGGGATTGGATAAGAATCTTATCGAGCTGATTTTATAAGTTCCATCTGTTCCCCAATCCAAAATAACTGTTGAATCTTTAGTTGCATATAATGCTGGGTAGCTCTGGTTTATCAGAAACTCATTTATATCTTCAGGTTTGCCAGTAGTAGGGGTTTCCCCGCAATCATTGGAATTAGCATAAATTTTAATTCCTCCCGTGGCTGGCTCGAGCGGCGGTTTGGCCGGAAGGACTAATTGGGGATTAATTGTGTTTAGAATTAAAAAAGAAGAAAGGATGATAATCAAACCCAAAAAACTGGCCGTAACCTGGTCTTTGGCATCTGATATTTTTGCCGGGTCTCCGGTTGAGGTTAGATAAAGAATTCCGCCATAAATCATTGCCCCGAAAGCAACCAAACCAGAAATTATTATTGTGAAAGTAAAAACATATCTGAGATAGTCGGGAAGAGCGGTTTTTGTGGTCATGGGTGTTTGAACTCCTGGGACAGCTGGATAAATAATCTCCAGCTTTCTTTGTTGAGCAAAACAAAAACTACTAAAAAGTAAGATTAAAAAACTAATTAAAACAAATAGCAAAAATGTCCTTTGAAAAATTTTCATATTTTTCATTTATTCGTATATTAGTATGGATTCGTAATTCGTAGGGTTTTTACATTTGGCAACAATAATAATTAGTTGGGTAACAACCCTCTTCTTTGCCGAAATCAAGCCACTCTTTTATCATCTCCCATAATATTCTACCACTAAGCCAGATAATCTTTCCTAAAATTTGGAAAAAAACTACTGGTCTTTGCCACCAAGGTTTCTCTCCCATTTCTGCCCAGAGGTTTTGAATTTCTTCCGCCTCTTCCATAATCTGTAAGGTAAGACAAGCTGTTTGGTCATCGTCAAAAAGGCCCATCTGGGTTACCTGTTCGCAGGTTAGGAGGTGTTTGCCAACTTTTTTCCCTTCTAAAACTTCAGGATATTCTTCAGCCGGAATCCAGCATTGAGCTAACTCACACCTCGAAAAATCGAGTTGTTCTAAAATATAAGACCTCCGGAATTTAAAATTATCTGGTAGCGCCTCTCCTCCGGGAGTTTTTTCTTCAATGTCATTTACCAGTGCTTTCTGAAGATTCTCCATCTCGGTATAGCCATTAAGGATTGGCCCGAAATATTGACCGCAGCACCCCCAACAAGAATAGGGAGAGCACGTTTCTTTACAATAGGGCTCGCCAGTATCTGGGTCTGAACCCTCCTTTTTACAATATTGGCAAGTAATTACATCCCTCGGCTTTTTCGGATCAGGAGCGTACTCTTCTGACCAGCAACATCTTTCTCCGCATTGGTCGCAACTCTTACATTGGCTGGCATCTTCTTTGCATTCATCTCCCGCATAAATTCCTCGCGGAACAAACCTGGCTTCAGTCGGGCAGCGAGGATCTTGACCAGCTTTAAGAACTCCGGCAGCAATATAATAGGATTTATAACAGCCGGTCTGACACCAATCCTGGCAATTCCAAGTCTTATAATCAGTTAAGATTTCATCAGCCTTATCTGCCATTTGTCTGCCATCAGCAATCATTCCTCCAAATTCAGCTAACATTCTCCCAGCTAAATAGCTCGTTCTATCTAACATTTCTCCAATTGGAATTTCTACTCCGCAGGTCCACTCACCTGTCCCTTCCAAAGGAAGACAGGACTTATTGGTAAAAGTTTTAGCTCCTATTTTACAAGGGATTGAACAGTTAATACAGGAACAGCTATCAGTTTTTTCGTCGTATTCAAGTTCAGGACAGCCGGGAGGGCAAGAAACATTTTCGCATGGGTTATCAGCAGCAAAAACTCCCCTCTCTTTAGTATATAAAAAATTAGGGGTTAAAGAAAGGAAAAAAGAAAGAATTAAAATAATTGCAGTTTGTTTTTTTAGTTTTACCATAATGGTTTGTGACAATAGAAAATGGCTGGGTCAAAACCTTCAATCCAAGGGACCTCTCTCTCAATATTTTTCCATTCCGGAACCTCTTCAATTTTTATATTGGCTAATTCCGGAATCCTTAATTGGTCATAACTAATCGGGTCTTCTTGACAAAGTCGCATTAAATCACTGGCATCTAAAACCCAGAGCAAATCCCTTTGAAAATCATTGATGAGTTTGAGATTGGTTCTGGTCTCGTCTAAATTATCTAATAGTTCTGCCCATTCGGCTTCTTCATCATCCGGCGTCTTCCAGTCACCAGTTCTGATTAAAATTTCTTTTATCACTTCTTTGGCATGAGGGTCGGCAATGAGTAAATTGAGATTTTCTTCCTCCTCAAGAAGAATTTGAAGAACCTCTCTTATTGACAATAGATTTCTTAATCTTGTATCATCTCCGACTAAAATATTTTTTAAGGCCTCCTCGCTCTTTAACATCCTTTCTAAGTTTTCATCATTTCTCAAGACCAAAATTAATTTTTCCCTGAGGGTTTCTTCGCTTTGTAATTTGCCCCTCATCTCATTGACCAGAGAATTAAAATCAGGATAGGGGATGATCCCCATCCCGATACTGTTTGGGTTTTTGGGAGTGCCATAGACGGGATTGTCATTTCTATCTTTGCCCGAAATATAATCTCCTTTTCTTTCCTGGCCAACTTTAATTGAATAATTACTTCCCCAATTTTCTTCCTCAGAACTTTCCCCTTGGGGATTCATTCTTTCCATCGAAGTTTTGGAAACGAAATCGCCGGCAAACCAACTCGAGCCGCAATTTACTTCCTCGACCAAATTACCGAACTCATCATAAAGCAATAGGGTTTCACCACTATCTGATAAATTTCCACTATAAATTAAATTAGCAGTAATATCGGAAACAGTATTTTCATTATTTTCTAAAAGGTAAAATCCCTGAGCTGGAATAGTCCCCGAAAGATTGATTTCAAATTTGTTTTTGACAGCCAGTTTCCAATTGGAAAGGTCAATGTTTTCTTTGCTATTATTATATAACTCAATCCACTGATCAGTTGGGTCAGCTGTAGTTCCCATCCAGGCAATCTCGTTAATGGCCACTTCATTTTTCAAAAGGTCAAGGTTCCGCAACATGGTCTTAGCCAAATTCTTATCAGTTGATAACAAGTCACCTTCAATCAAATATTTCATCACCGATTTAATTCCCAAAATCGTCTTTAATTTTTGAGAATCAACTGGTTCACCAACCAGTATCTTTTTAATCAGATCTTTAGTGTCGGGATTTTTTAAAAAGCATTCAGTTATACCTATCTCTTCAGCTGGTGGGCAGGTATCGCCAGGGCAACAGATTTTTTTATTTTTTTCCATTTCCTCAGTTAAAGGAAAAAGACCCAATTTTAATCTCAGCTCTTTTAAGGCCGTTTTAATATCACTAATATTTGGATAAGGATCTTCCTCCCCTTCTTCGAGTAAATTTTTATCAATGAGAGCCCTCACCAAGATGTCTTCATAAGGTTTACTGGGGTCATCAGGATTACAACAAACCGGTTTTCCTTCAGCATCCTTTTTTATACAAATGCAATTGGTTCTTGGAATTTCACTGGATTCAAAACCACAATTTAGGCATTTACATTCCTGGAAGAACTCACAACTATTAGCAGGGCATTCTTGGTAATAATACTCGCGAACCATTCCTTTGTTTTCACAAGAAGGATAAACTCCGCAGTTTTCCCAACAGCCTTCATTTTTGGTTCCTTCACAATAAAGATTGGCTAAAGGATTGCTCGAATTGCAATTTTTCCAATTTCCTGTTGCTTCATCTAGCTCACAGATTTCACTACACTTAGCCCAATTACAAACATTTTTACAGCAATCTCGGCAACAATTTTGGCAATCATATAATTTTTGCAATTCCTCTACTGGTTCTTTTAATTTTTTCCCCTTAATCTTAATTGCATCAGATAATCCCTTGATACACCCTAATCGGTCTCGGGTAGCTAAAGAACCAGCTATGGCATCCCCATTTTCATTAAATAAATAACAATCAGCCGGCTTATACGGTGACGAGTCGCTTTTCCCCCAGAGATTTTCAATTAAACCACCCAAAGGAATTTCAACATAGCTAGCTGCTTTAATTTTGGGAGGACCAGGGGCTGATGGGCCAGTCGGCGCTCCAGGCGGTAGGGAAACTTCGAAAGCGACCAATTGAGGATTAATTGTATTTAAAATTAGGTAAGCCGAAATTAAAATAATTAAACCTAAAATCCCGGCTGACATCTGAGATTGGGCGTCTTTCTGGGCAGAAGGAGAACCGCCGGAAATTAAATAACGAACCCCGCCATAAATAAAAGAACCAAAAGCAATCAGGGCTCCAACAAATAAAGATAATTGGAAAATGTATCTAATGTAATCAGGTAAAGCAGTTTTGGTAGTAATTGGAGTGAGAGCCCCTGGAATTTTAGGATAGGTAACCTCTAAAGATTTTTGGGCAAAAACAAAAGATGCCCCTAAAAAAAGAAAAAGGAGCAAAAATAAAACTAATATTTTACTTTTCTTGGTTTTTAGCATTTATTAGCTTGTTAATTCGTAATAGACAGTCAGGCTCCAAAAAGGCAGGGCGCCGACAAAAGGAGCAACTTCACCAATAATTGGAGTTAAGAATTTTTTCCACTTCCCGCGGAAAAGTTTTCTTAACCCCCTCTGGGCTCTTTCTGGTGCTTCTATTTTTCCTGATTTCAAAAACATCCAGCCAGAAATAAAAATGATACCGATTCCATCAGAAATCCAGGAGGGAATTTCTCCGAGCCCAAAAAAGATATCGAGGATGAGACAGATAATTCCGAAAAGGTCGAGCAAAATAGCAATAAACAACATAATCACCCCCGGTCTGGTTAAGGGAGAAGCTTCGGCCTCTTCTGGAGCTTCCTCAGATGGAGTTGGCGGAGTAAGGGCGGGTTTTTTAAATCCTTTACTAATTCCTCTGCCAATTCCTGTTCCAATTCCTTTGAGTGCTTTGGCCGCGCCAGCGGCAATCGCAGGTAATGCCATAGATGTTATAAAGCGCCTTTAGCTTCTCTAATTTTTAAGACCTCTTCGGGGGCAGTAGTGATAATTTGGTCTTCGGTATAGGAAGCAACCACTTTTATTGCTACATGTTTCTGGCCAGCAAAAAATATTCCCTCTCCTACCTCGGCTTCTAATAATAAATATTTTTCTTCTTCAGTTAAATTAAATGTCTTTTGGACAACATCAATAGTGGCTGGCGACTGTTTCATTAAAAGTTGTAATGAAGAATTAGTAACGATTGGTTGGCCATAAGAAGATTTCATAAAGTCGCCAATGTCCTGGGTGATAGTGGTTACTCCCAGCCAATATTTTCTGGCTCTTTTAGCAATCCCAAATAAAAATGATGCCCCATCTTCGGTCTGCATTATCCACCAGGCTTCATCAACCACCAGGATTCTTTTTTTTAATTCTGACCTGACCTCGTTCCAGATGTACCGCATAATAATGAACATGGCTATTGGTCTTAATTCATCTTCCATATCCCTAATTCCAAAAACAACAAAGGGTTTTTCCATTGAAATATTGGTTGGCTGATTGAAAAACTGGGCAAAGGTTCCTTTGGTAAATTTTCTTACCCTTCTAACCAGAGATTCGGCTCCTTCCATTCCTTCGAGAACTGCTTCCAAATCTGACATTAAAGGAATTCTCTCTTTCCAGGTTGAGGGATCGGTTTCGGGAGTGATATCTCGGGCCCCATAAGTTTCAGTTAAGGCCCGGTCAAGTATGGCGTCTTCTTCCGGAGTCAATCCACCCAACATAATTCTGAGAAGCCCCACTAAGTTAATGATATTTGACCTCAAAACATCTTCCGGTTTTTCATCTTCTCTGGGAGTGGGGAGATCGAAAGGATTAATATGATTTGGCGAAGCCAAAGAAATATTAAAGAAAGAACCACCAACCGCATCGGCAAGAAACTTATATTCGTTCTCTGGGTCAAGGACCAATACGTCAGTTCCTGCCATCAGGGACCGCAAAATCTCTAATTTAATACCGTAACTTTTACCGGAACCCGCCTTTCCGAAAAAAACTTCATTCGCGTTCTCCAAACTGAAACGGTCAAATAATATCAAAGAATTGTTATGACGATTTATTCCGTATAGAATCCCTTCATTAGAGCTCAAGTCAAAAGAAACAAAGGGGAAGATAGAAGAAAGGGGGCCAGTGTTCATTGGGGTGTGAACCAGGAGCTTGTCTAAACCTGAGGGAGAGCTGGCATGGAATCCTTCCCTCTGTTGATAGAGAGCAGGTTTAATATAAATTAATCTGGCTTCAAGAATTGACCGTAAGGTGGTTTCGATATCTTTTAATTCTTTTTGGCTATCTGCATAAATAGTTAAGTAAAGCCCGAGTTTAAACATTCTTTCTTGGGCGGTTTGCAATCTGTCTCTCAGGGCTTCCAAATCACGATAGGCAATTTCCAGGGCTGGATCCCTGATTAATCCTTTTTCTTCTCTTTCCATGAGCTCAGCCTGAACCTCGGTGGCCTTTTTTCTTAATTGTTTCAAAATCATTCCCGTTTCAATTGGATGGGCGTGGAAGCCGATATCCATTGGGGTATCCAAATTAATTACTGGAGAAAACCAGGCAGTAGTTAAATATCTTGGATAGGAGAAGATAAAAAAGGATTTGGCAAATTTTTTCCCCAATCTTAAATAATCCGGGGCAAGGGTAATCGAAGAAGGAGCAATAATATCCCTGGCTTCCATTGCCCGAGTTTCAAAAATCTCCTCTGGGATTTCTCTTTTCTTTTTTAAAAATGGTATCGCTATTTTCATATTATCTAATTAATTCAGGAGGAATTTCCGGATAATAACCGACCTCAGCCTCCTCTGGATGGTATAAACTCCAGAAAAGTTCAATTAGCTCTGAAGTATTTAAGGGAACACATTGTAACCCGCATCTTCTTAACCCCAAAGCGACAAATTCCATCCTTTGCCAAAGTTGAGATTTGCATCTTTGAAATTGTTCTTCAGTCAAAGTTAGGATTTCTCCTCTTTTCACCAACCCTTTCACTGCTTTCATTCCCGGGATTTCAATTAAAGTGAAGGGGATAACGACAAAAAAACTCTTTGCCATAATTGCTCCACCAGCAATTAAATCTTTAATAAACTTTTGATACTCAGCAGTCTGAATTTTGAGTAATTCATTTTCTTGTTTTTCTTCCAACTCTTTTAATTTTTCAAGATAACCGGTAATATTAAGTCTTCTTGATTGAACAACAATCTCTAAGGAAAAATCTAAAGAATTTAAGAAATTCTGGAATTGATAGATAATGGCATTTTGTTCATCCTCTGATTTCAGGGCAAAGTTTAAAGAAGAAACCATCAGCACTCCTCTCATTGCCTTGTTTCTCAAAAGGATAACTCCCTCTCTAATTTGGTCGATTTCTAAAAATTGTTGAGTAGAGGCCTGCGTCATACTACTTTGTTTTAATTTCAATTTGGGTTCTTAATTTTTTTAGTTGACTCTTTTCGGCAATTTTTAATGGCAGCTCTTCTTCTACCTCCTCTTTTTTTATTTCTTCTTTTTTAAAAATCATTATCGGAGCCTCAACTTTCCTCCAGATAAAGATTTTTGGGGAAATGCTAAATTTGAAAAAATTCCCCAAAATAGTTGGCAGCGGCCTTCCTCCAATTCTCAAAAAAGCCAGAATGATTGCCCCCACTCCCAGGACGACACAGGCGATTAAGAAAATGGAAAAGGGAACGATAAAATAAAGAATAAAACAAACCGCTCCGGCAAGGAAAAAGAAAACGAATTGCTTGAAAGTGAGGGGACCGACAATTTTCACCTCATATTCAATAAATTGAGGTACAGTAAATCTCATATTATTCAAAGGGTTCGCGATAAATATCTTTTGCCGAGGGCGGACCCACCTTTGGTGGGTACCCCGGTTTTTCTTCCGAAGGCTTTGACGGTGGAGTAACTTCGGTCAGGGGAGTAACTTTCGGCATAGCTGTTGGCGGGGCAACCAG
>PETJ01000050.1 GCA_002781125.1 Candidatus Nealsonbacteria bacterium CG01_land_8_20_14_3_00_12
TCTTTTAAAGTTTCCATTACTCCGGTGTATTCCAATTCTGACATTGGCAACATGGCAGGTCCCACAAATCCTTGTTTCCTGATTTCCTCAGCTTTTTGAGAGACTTTATTTCTGACATAATCCCAATAAGGCTGGTCAAAACAATCAGCTGGCTCGGTTAGTTTTCCATTTTTCACTGAAAAAGCTAGCGAAGAAACAATTGGCGGCCCATCAAAGTAAGAAATTGGGGAATTTTTCTTCACTGGCATTAGGGGTCCGGTATGAGAACCTCGCATAAAACCAGCTACAAAATGGCCAATACTATAAGGAGAGAGTATTTCTCCGGTAGCTGGAAAATCTTTCTGCGTTCTAACTAACATTACTGGATCATCTTTTCCAACATATTTTCCAGCTATATTATGAAGCCGAGTAGTACTAGCTGAAACCACTTGCTCTTGGGTTTCTCTTGACCATATACTTTCTACCACAAAGCGACCGGTGTCTCTCAAAAGAGCAGCTAAATCGTAACTCTCTTCCGGTGTAACTAACTCAATAATTCTATCTGCCTTGGTATAATTTACATCCATTATGACAAATTTAAATCCTTTTTTAATTACCGGAGCCAAAATCAGTCCTGCACAATACATTGGGTCCGAAAATCCTAAATAAAGAGGTAAATTAAAAGCGCCGGGCTCGGTTTTGTCTGCAGCGAACATCAAAAATGGTTCAGCCGGTCTTTCTTCAATTTCCATCTCCGCCACCTGTGGCCCCATTCCTTTGACGTTTCCGGAAAAAGCTGTGACTAATAAATCCTGTCCTGCGCCATAAAGCCCTTCGGCTTTAGCCACCTTTGTTCCAGCCATAAAAGCATCAAAACAAAGTTTGTGGATTTTTGGATTTGAAACTCCCCTTTTATGCGTAGTCAAAATGGCGATATCATCTCCAGTATGACCGACATAATAATCAATAATTAATTTCTTTCCTTTTTCCTTTATATAATTTTCAACTGTTTGTAAAAGCTTCTGGCTTGGCTTTAAATGTCCACCAATACTGCCAATATCCGCCTTAATAATTGATAAAGTAATTTTTGCCATAATAATTAGTAATTAATAATTATTTTTTATTCCGACCTTTTATTAATCGTTTTTCTTTTTTGGCTACAATTAGTGTTGTTTTAATTACCGTATCGGGATTTAATGACATTGATTCTATCCCTTGTTCAATTAAAAATTCGGTAAATTCTTCATAAACCGAGGGCGCTTCACCGCAGATTCCGACATATTTTTTTCTCTTTTTGCATTTTTGAATTACTTTAGCTATCATTTCCTTTACTGCCTTATTTCTTTCGTCGCCAACTTTAGCTACCAGAGCCGAATCCCTGTCTAATCCTAAAACCAGTTGAGTTAAGTCGTTTGAGCCAATACTCATCCCGTCAAATATTTCTAAAAATTTATCAGCTAAAATAATATTGGAAGGAATCTCGCACATGACATAAACCTCTAAGCCATTTTTTTCACGTTCCAATCCATATTCCTTCATTAATTTTAGCACTTTTTCGCCTTCTTCAGGAGTTCGACAAAAAGGAATCATTACTTTAATATTCTTTAAGCCAAAAACTTCTCTGGCTCTTTTAATCGCCTGACATTCCATTTCAAAGGCTGGCTTAAATTTCTCATCATAATACCTTGAAGCTCCTCTCCAACCGAGCATGGGATTTGATTCCTCTGGTTCAAAAAGATTTCCTCCTAAAAGTTGAGCATATTCATTTGATTTGAAATCAGAAAACCTGACAATCACTGGTTTTGGCCAAAAAGCAGCACCAATTTTCCCTATTCCCTGAGAAAGTTTGTCAATAAAATATTCCTTTTTATCTTTATATCCAATAGTAAGTTCATTAATTTTTTTTCTTAATCCTCCCTTAAGCTTACTATAATTTATTAAAGCTAAAGGATGAATCTGGATCTGAGAAGCAATAATAAATTCTTCTCTAGCTAAGCCAACACCCGAGGTCGGCAAAAATGAGTTGGAAAAAGCAGCATCTGGATGACTAGTATTAATCATAATCTTTGTTTTAGTTTTAGGAATTTTCTTTAAGTTGTATTTTTTTATTTCAAATTTTAATTGACCATCGAAAATTTTACCTTTTTGTCCTCCTGAACAATCAATAGTAATATCCTGACCAGTTTTTAAAATTTGGAGAGCGTCTCTTGCCCCAACTACTGCCGGAATTCCCAGTTCTCTACTCACTATTGCAGCATGGCAAGTCTTCCCACCTTCCTCTGTAACAATTGCTTTAGCTATCTTCATTATGCTCGTCCAATCTGGGTCAGTCATCTTGGTTACTAAAACTTCACCTGGTTTAAATTCTTTTATTTTTGATATATTGGGAATGATTTTAACTTTTCCTGAAGTAATTTTTGCGCCAATTGCTTCTCCCTCTAAAAGGAGCTTAGCTCCTTTTTCCTTTAAAATGTATTGAGTGTAGCTCTTAATCTCTCGTGGGGCATGAACTGTTTCTGGCCTGGATTGAACAATAAACAATTGATTAGTTTTTCCATCTTTTGCCCATTCAATATCCTGAGGAATACCATAATGTTCTTCGATTAAACAAGCCCATTTAGCTAACTTTAAAATTTCTTCATCAGTCAAAGTAAATCTTTTTTGATCTCGCTGAGGAACTTTAACTTCTAAAGTGGCTTTATCCTCCTTGCCATAAATCAATTTCCTTCTTTTCGTACCTAAAACTTTTGAAATTATTGGCTCAAATCCTTGTTTTAGGGTTGGCTTAAAAACCAAAAATTCATCAGGAATAATTTTTCCTTTAACTACCATCTCTCCTAATCCAAAAGAACTATTAATTAAAATCAGATTTTTAAAACCAGTTTCGGTATCTAAAGTAAAAATTACTCCAGCTGAAGCCAAATCGCTTCTCACCATTTTTTG
>PETJ01000068.1 GCA_002781125.1 Candidatus Nealsonbacteria bacterium CG01_land_8_20_14_3_00_12
CAAACATTAAGAAGTTGAGATTTTTGAGCCGATGCCTCAATCGGGGTCTCATCAAAACTTTGAGCAGCCACTTTAATGTTTTTAACATCTCCGCCTATTTCGATGAGATATTTAATTAAACTTTCCAAAAATTTCGGATTGGTGTTAATTGCCAAATAAGGGTGTTTCGGAGAAACCAAAGTTGGTAAAATTAAAATCTTGGTCCCCCAACCAAGATTTGGTGGGGGACCGCCAAGCAATTCAATAACCTTTTCAATTGCCTCTAAAATATCGTATTTTATTCGCCAGATTGCAACGGCGTTTTTATCTGTGCAGGGTTCAACCTTAAACAGGTCACCAATTTTGTATTCTTTTATTGATTTCTGAGTCCACTTATTACCATTTTCATCCTCTAAAACCAAAACAAAGTAAGGGATTTTTTGATGGAAAATCGTCGGAATGGTTACTTTGGAAATTCCGATTACTTTTATTTTTTCGCTTTTTATCCTTTCTAAATCAGAA
Organism: Candidatus Nealsonbacteria bacterium CG01_land_8_20_14_3_00_12; assembly: GCA_002781125.1. Classification (GTDB taxonomy): domain Bacteria; phylum Patescibacteriota; class Minisyncoccia; order Minisyncoccales; family PETJ01; genus PETJ01. The sequence goes on from PETJ01000068.1 coordinate 502, forward strand.
AAACAATCTGGGCACCTCTCAATCGGATATTGCCAAATTTTTTTACATTTTGAACATCGATAAAACATAGTCTTAAGATAAATATTCTTCTGAAATTTTCCGAAAGTGAAACCCCTTAATAGCCATATCAATCACCAGTGGGAAAAGTTTTGGTTTTCTAAAAAGAGCCCAAAAGAAAAGTTTCCAATAATATAATCTTTCTTTCTCTTTTATTCCTAAAATCCAAATGGACTTTAAAAAAGCAAAAAGATGATTAAAATCGAGCCGATAATTTCTTTTCTTTTTAGGTTTATATTCTTTTAAAAAAGTAATTAATCTTTGGTAGTAATTTTTAGGAGAGTAAATATGGCTCATAACTCTTTTGTAGCCGGAAATCAAAAAACGAGAATTCATTTTCGGAACAAAATTAATAGTACAATCGGTATTACTACCCGTGGGTTGAGAAATTAATCTTTTCTCTCTTTTTAATCTTTCCCATAATCTTGTTTTTGGTGGGGCTTGTAATAGACCAACCATGGCTGTAACTATTCCGCTTTTCTGAATAAAAAGAATCATCCGATCGAAAATTGAAGGAGTATCTTTGTCAAAACCAATAATAAACCCGCCCTGGACTTGGAGGCCATGGTTTTGAACAATTCTAATTGAGTCTAATAAGTTTCGGTTTATATTTTGAAACTTGCCACATTCTTTTAAGCTTTCTTCATTGGGACTTTCAACTCCAATAAAGACAGTGTTAAAACCGGCTTTAACCATTAATTCCATTAATTCTCTGTCATCGGCAAGATTTATTGAAGCCTGGGTGTTGAAGTCAAATGGGTATTTCTTCTCTTCCATCCATTTGCTTATCGCCGGTAAAATCTCTTCTTTTAATTTTATTTTATTTCCAATGAAATTATCATCGACAAAAAAGACGCTGCCGCGCCAGCCACGATTATATAAAGCATCTAATTCTTTTAAGATTTGCTCTCCGTCTTTTGCCCTCTGGACTCTTCCATTTAAAAGGACAATATCACAAAACTCACAGTTAAAAGGACAACCTCTCGAAGATTGAATATTCATTGAGGCATATTTTTTCATATCAATTAATTCCCAGAGAGGGATGGGGGTTTGTCTTATATCCGGAAATTTTTTTGGTTTGTAGATTTTTTTTAGATTTCCCTTTTTAAAATCCTCTAAAAAAGAGGGTAAGGTAACCTCTGCCTCGCCTAAAACAAAATGGTCAATGTCTTTTAGAAATTCCTCATAGCCGGTGGTAAAGAGAGGACCGCCGGCAACAATTTTTTTCTGAAATTTTTTGGCTTGCTTAATTATCTCATTAACTGAATCTTTCTGAATAATCATTGCCGAAATAAAGATAAAATCTGCCCAATAAAGGTCTTTTCCGTTTAACTTCTGGATATTTAGATCGACTAATTTTTTATCACATTCAGAAGGAAGTAAGGCGGCAACTGTTAATAAACCCAAGGGCGGGAAGGCTGTCTTTTTCCCAATAAAAGGAAGGGCATATTTGAAACCCCAGAAAGTATTAGGGAATTTTGGCCACAAAAGCAAAATCTTCATGTTTTTTTTCTTTAATAAGAAATTTATCATAAACTAAAGAAAAAAGGGCGGTAAAAACCGGAGTAAAAACCAAAACTGATATCAATTGGTTTTTTAAAAAAGGAAGGCCGGCAATGTAAGATTGGATTAATCCCTGAAGATTCATCGGATACATCCCAAAGCTCAACCACCAGCCGAAATTTGTCCAGAGATAAAAAAACAAAACTGAAGCAATCCCTCCCCCGGTAATTTTCAAAAAATAATATTTTGAATTTTTTTTAAAAAGAAGGCCGAAAATTCCAATTAGAATAAAGGCTGACCAGGTAAAAAGATAAATGGGATGATGTCCAAAACCAAAATAAGTGTCGGAAAGAAAAATTATAAAAAGAGGAATTACTGGAGCAAAAACACCTCCCAGAAATGAGCCAGAAACCAAAGATAAACTAGTCACGGCTTCGAAGTTGGGAATCCTGATTACTTCATTTAAAAAAATTCGGATGGTAACTCCAATAAAGATAATAAAAATTGAAAATAAAATTTTCCTTTTATTCATAATTAAAAAGATGCGGGGGCAAATTTCCACTCCACTTTATCACCTTCTTTTATCTCTTTTTTATCAGCAGCCACCATAGGTAGTTCTCCATTTACCCAATATTGCCAGTATTTATTATCCATTCCATTTTTTATCTCAGCAATACTTTCAACAAAAACGCCCATTCCCTCATAGGTCTTATATTCTATCTCAAAATTTTCTCTTTGGGCCAGCTCTTTTAATAAAGAAAAGACGGTGGAATTTTCGGCAGGAACTATTTGATAGAAAAGCAAATTTCCGTCCCCTTTATCAATTATATAAAAAACCTTTCTCTCTTTAAATTCTCTTAAAATCGTTTCGCTACTGGCTATTTTTTCGTTCAACTCATTTATTTCCCCGAGAGTTAATTTATACTCT
>PETJ01000010.1 GCA_002781125.1 Candidatus Nealsonbacteria bacterium CG01_land_8_20_14_3_00_12
CCTGTCGCATATTATTCATCTTGATAGATTATTTTAGCTAAGTAATTTTTTATAATTCTCTCGCTGGGAAAATATAAAGGCGATGGCAAATTATTTAAATCGAACCACTTCCACTCGGTAATCTCATCTGGCTCCATTACTTTAGCTTCTCCCTCAAAATCTTTACACAAAAAGCCAATTGTCACAAAATGAGCATCTTGAACAATATCATTTGAGATACTGATTACTTCCAAGTCTTTTACTTTAATTCCGGTTTCCTCAAAAACTTCGCGGATAGCTCCTTCTTTCAATTTTTCCTGGAAATGAAGTTTTCCGCCCGGCATCGTCCAGGTTCCTTCTCCGTGTAAAAGGCTTGAGGCTTTTTCAGGATCCTCATGGCGATGTCCCAAAAGCACTTTCCCATCCTTCAAAATCATCACCCCAAATCCCACACCCGGTTTTTGTTCCATAATTTTACTTTATTAAATTTAAATCTCCGTTTAAAATTATTGGTTTGGCTAATTGAATTTCCAGAGAGTATCTTAAATCTTCAATTTTTGGTGACGGATAAAGTAAAAAGATTTTTTTATCAAGACATTGGGCAATTCCTATTTCCATTAAGGTTGCTCCGCCAACGTATCCCTCAACCCCATTTCTTTTGTAATTTAAAACCAAAATGGCATCGCTTTCCTTAATTTTATCAAAGCACTCTTTCTGGACATTGGTTCTTAAACAATGCTCCATATCCATACTTAATTCAGGATTCTTTAGGCAATCTTGGATATCTGAAGGCACAAAGCAAAAATGACCCATTTCTTCGAGCCTTTTCTTTGCCTCCAGCATTTCCTTGGCAAAATACATACTTCCACAAATCACAATTTTCATATTCTATATTCTTTCTTTAAATCATTTAAGATTTCTCGGTGGTCAAAGCCAATTTTCTTTGGAAGATTTTTCAGAGAAAAATATTTAAATTTAGAACTCTCTCTATTGAGGCGAATCTTTCCTTTGTCTTTCTCGAGAAGATAAACCAGAGAAACTGTGTGATACCTGGGATCCCTTTTCGGGTCTGAATAAACCCCGAATAATTTTTTAATCTTTACTAAAACACCTAATTCCTCTTTCATTTCCCTCTTAATCGCCTCCTCCACCCTTTCTCCATATTCAACATGTCCTCCGGGTAAGACCCAAAAACCAACAAAAGGAAAACGCATTCTTTTAATCAGCAAAACCTTACCTTTCTCTAAAAATATCCCATCCACCGTTAAAATCGGACATTTAGCTTTCTTCATCCTTTCATTCTACTAAAAAATCGCCCTTTTGGCGATTTTTGCTTGCTGCGGGGGTAGGAATCGAACCTACAATTTCAGGTCCAAAGCCTGACGTGTTACCGTTGCACCACCCCGCATTATAAAATATTTTTACAAATCCCTTCAATCCAACCTGCTATTTTTCTATTAAAAGCACTACTTTTTCTTACACAAATCCTTAATTGTCCATAATAATTTTTACCGATGTTTTTTCTTTTTGGATTTAAATTATGCTTCTTCCAGATGATTTCTTTAAATTGAGCTGGAGGAAAGTTGGTTATCTCCAACCAATAATTTTGAATTTCTTTCTTTCTATAACTAGCGGTTTCATGTAAATAAATTTCGAAATAAATATCTTCAGGTGCAATTTTACAGATCTTACATAACCATTCCAAAAATAATTTTATCATTTGTGGGTCAGAATTGCTGAATTTTACAGCCATCGATTTGCTTTTTTCTTTTGTTCCTTCTGCCCAATAGAGGGCTGCTCCGATAAGCCATAATTCTCGATTAGATAATCTTTCTATTTCATTTCTTGCTTTAGTTTTTATTTCTTCGGTCGTTCGTAATCGTTTTTGCCTACACGCTTCCCAACCCAGTTTCATTGCATTTAATTTCTTTTCAGTCAGTCTTTGTTTTTGCCTTTTAGCTAAACCGATACTTCTTAACCATAATGACAAAGTAGATTTGGCCACTGGAACTTTCCTTAAAATTTCAGAATAAGAAAGCCCTTTTTTTCTTAGTTTTATTGCCTTTTCTTTTTCTTGGAGTTTTAATATCATGAACCACGATTTTATATTTTTTTATTATATCACCGTGGTTCAATTAATACAAGCTATCTAAGCAACCCCGCAAGACTCAATTATTGCTAATTCTAAGGGCAACTGAGGGATTGGCGAATATTTCATTTTGTTTTCGGCTTCGAGGAAAAGGTTTAAAAGATTTCTCAATTCTCCTTCTTTAAAACTGGCTGCTTGAGTTTGGAGTTTTTGAAATTCCTCTTTGGTTAGACCAGGGGCGAAGAGAAATTTTTTCTCTTCTTCACCTTCGCTTCCTTCGGAAGCTCGGTTAATGATTGGGTTTCCCTCGGTTGCCCCAGTCATTTTCAAAATTAGGGCCTGTCTTAAATAATTAATTAGAATTTTGGCAAATTCTTGAAGGTCTGAACCCCGATCAATTATCTCATTTAAAAAATTAATGGCTTCAGAAGCTTTTTTTTGGCAAAGAAAGTCACAAAACTTAGCAACTAACTCTATCTCAACTAATCCAAGTAAATCTTTGATATCTCCGGCTTTGATTTCGCCTCTTTCGCCGGCGAAAGTTAAAACTTCATCTAATAAACTTTCACCATCTCTAATGGAACCAGCAGCATTTAAAGCAACCAGTTCCAGGGCTGCTTTTTCAATCTTTGCTTCCTCTTTCTGGCAAATAATTTCTAATCTTTTGATAATTTCCGGTACAGTTAATTTTCGAAAATCAAATCTCTGACATCTGGAAATAATGGTCGGAATCATTTTATGAATTTCGGTGGTGGCTAAGACAAAAATGGCGTGGCCGGGTGGCTCTTCCAAAGTTTTCAAAAGAGCATTAGCTGCCTCCCGCGTCAATTGATGACTTTCATCAATTATGAATACTTTATATTTCGATTTAGTGGGGAAAAACCTAATTCCATCCCTTAGTTCTCTAACTTCGTCAATTCCCCGATGGGAA
>PETJ01000060.1 GCA_002781125.1 Candidatus Nealsonbacteria bacterium CG01_land_8_20_14_3_00_12
TCTCTATCAAAGACCTTTTCGGACATTTGAGAAAAGTACTCTACTACTTTTTGCTGAAGATATTTCCCGGGCAATAAAAGCAATTACGGAAGAAGCCAAAATTAAAACCAGGCGGACTGTCTTTTCAATTCCCGATTTTTCCAGTTTTTTTACTTCTTTTGAACTACCACCAATGACAAGGGAAGAATTATCTCAGGCGGTAAGATATGAAGCCCGTCAGTATGTCCCTCTGCCCTTAGCTGAAGTAACCTTAGATTGGCAAATTATTGAAGGTGAGGTTTCTGACCAGAGGAAAACCCCGAAGGAGAACAAGTTCCCTACGGGGCAGGCAAAATTAAAAATTCTTTTAGTGGCTGTTCCTAACGAGATTATTAACCAATACCGAAAAATTGCTGAAATTTCTGGCCTGGAACTCCAGGCCTTAGAGGCCGAAGTTTTTGGGCTCTTAAGGTCTTTAATCGGGGAAGAAAAGAGAATTGTCATTTTAGTAGATATTGGAGCTCAAAGCACAACCTGCAGTATTATTGAGAAAAGAATTTTAAAAATGTCTTACAGCTTTGATATGGCTGGGAATGAACTCACTGCCACGATATCCAAAGGTTTAGGAATTGATTATAATGAAGCTGAGGATATTAAAGAAAAGTATGGCATTTTGCCTGCTGTAGAAAGTCCAGCTGCTGAGGTGAGAGAATTGTTGCTTCCTTTAGTTGATGTAATTTTGAAAGAAATTGAAAAAATTTCTCAGAATTTTTATCTCACTGAAGGGAAAGAGGCTCAAAAAATTTTTTTAGCCGGAGCCTCCGCCTACCTGCCAGGTTTAAAAGAATATTTTCAAGACCATTTTAAAAAAGAAATCGAGATTGCCAATCCTTTTTCCCACATTTTTTATCCCCCGATTTTAGAAAAGACATTAAAAGAAATGGGGTCTTCCTATGCCATCGCAGTTGGAATGGCGTTACGTGGTCTCGAATAACATATGGTTGAGATAATTCCAAGGAAGGCGGCCCCCCTGCCTTTCTGGTTAAAAATTTTATTTTACGTTTTAGTCATCCTCCTTGTCGGAGCAATTTTGAGTTTCTTTATTTTGGGCTACCTCCAAAAGAAATCTTTAACCGAGCTTCAAAATTTAGAAGGAGAAATTAGCAAAGAAAGAACCCCTCAAAAACTCACTCAGGAAGAAGAGATTTTAACTTATCAGAAAAAAATTAAGGATTTTGACCTATTGCTTGGAAGTCATTTCCTCCCCTCAAAATTTTTTGATTTTTTAGAAAAAACAACTCATCCCAGAATTTGGATTTCCCAGATTAGTTTAGCTCCTGGTGAAGCTCAGGTTAGCCTTACTGGTCAGGCCGAGAGTTTTACGGCCTTGGGTCAACAAATTCAGATTCCAAAAAGTGAAACCCTTCTTAAAGAGACAAAGCTAACTAAAATTTCTTTAGGGAAAAAGGGAGAAATTGAATTCATTTTAAATCTTTCCTTCGACCCCCAATTCTTTAAGTAAATTATGACTATTTCTCGTCCCTTAGCTATCCTTCTCGGACTTTTCTTAGCACTCCTTCTGGCAATTGGATTTAGTTTGCCAAAATATCAGAATTTGAAGCTACTCCAGTCAAAGGTTAAAGAAAAAGAAACGGAGCTTCAAACTGAAAGAAAATATTTTTCAGAGGTTGGTGAAGCTAAAGAAAAATTAAAAAAATTTGAACAGGAAATTTCAAAAATCAATTCGGCCTTACCACCTGAGCCAGGATTACCTTCTCTCGGCAATTTTCTTCAAATAGCTGCTTCTCAAAATGGTTTAGTTTTAAAGAAAATAATGCCCAGTCCCGCTATCTCCCTTAAGGAAGAATTTATCAAAAAGGGTTTTAGTCCGGAAATTAAAGAGACTGGAGTGAATTTGACAGTTTCAGGTGACTACCCCTCTTTTAAAAACTTTCTTTCCAATTTAGAAAAAACAGCCAGAATGATTGAAATAGAGAGTATTTCTTTTTCTAGCCCAGAAGAAGAAACGGCCATCGATTTCAATCTCCGAATAAAAATCTACTCATATTAACATGGCCATAACCTTTTTGGAAAAAAGAAAGATTCAAAGATATTATATTATAATTTTTGGAATAATTCTCTTGGTGACCATTTTGGTTATCTGGCGAGGTTTTTTTGTTAAAGAGAAACCGATTTTCCTAGAAGAGGTTACAAAGCCTTTAAAAAAAGTGGAGATAGATTTTAATATTTTAGAAAATCCAATTTTAAAAGAACTTCAACCTTTTGAAGAAATTGAACCCTTTAGAGAAGTTATTGTCGAAGAGGAAATAATAGAGAAAATAGGCCGAGAAAATCCCTTCGCCCCGTACTAATATGACTTTGCTACAACAACTAGTAAAAAAAGGAGTAATTGAAAGAGAGAAGGCTTCAAGCTTAGAATTCGAAATTAAGGAAAGCGGAAAGAAAGAAGAAGAGGTAATTTTAGAAAGAAGGATTTGCTCTGAGAGTTTTTTATTTGATTTGAAAAGTAAAAATTTGAAAATACCATTAAAGGATGTCACAGTCGCCGAAGTTCCTTTAGAAACTTTAGGGATGATTCCGGGAGAAACTGCCAGGCACTACCAGATGATTCCCTTAGCAAAAAAAGAAAAGGTTTTAGAGGTGGGGATGGTCTATCCTGAAGATTTGAAAGCCCAGGAAGCTCTTAAATTTTTAGCTCGCCAGCAAAACTATACTTATCAAGTTTTTCTCATTACCCCCACTACCTTTTCTGAACTTTTAAAACAGTATCGGACTTTAAAAAGGGAGGTAGGAAAAGCTTTAGAGGAGTTAGAAGTAGAAATGAAAGAAGAGGTTAGAGTTAGGCCGAGGACAGCCGCTGAATTCGAAAGATTAGCTGAGGAAGCTCCCATTACTAAGATTGTGGCCGTGGTTTTAAGACATGCGGTGGAAGGTCGGGCTTCTGACATCCATATTGAACCGGTTCGAGAAAAATTAAGAGTGAGATTTAGATTATTAGGAATTTTGCATTCTTCAATTTTTTTACCTCTCCGAGTCCACCCGGCAGTGGTAGCCAGGATTAAAATTCTTTCTAATTTAAAAATTGATGAAACGAGGATTCCTCAAGATGGCAGATTTTCGACAACCATCGATGGTAAAAATATTGATTTTCGAGTTTCAACTTTCCCAACTACTCTGGGAGAAAAAGTAGCAATAAGAGTTTTAGATCCGTCTGTTGGTTTAAAAACTTTTGAAGAGCTGGGCTTGGAAAAAAGAAATTTCGAGGTGGTAAAAGCAGCAATTGAAAAACCCTACGGTTTAATTTTAGCTACTGGTCCCACCGGCTGCGGCAAAACCACTACTTTGTATGCCGTCTTGCAAGTTTTAAATAAAGACGGGGTAAATATTGTTACCTTAGAGGACCCGGTAGAATACTTTATCGAAGGAGTTAACCAATCCCAAGCCAGACCAGAAATTGGTTATGATTTTGCTATCGGTCTCCGCCACGTCATCAGGCAGGACCCGGATATTATCATGGTTGGTGAGGTTCGCGACCCAGAAACTGCTTCCTTAGCCACCCACGCCGCTTTGACCGGTCACATTGTTTTATCCACCTTGCACACTTCTAATGCCCTGGGAGTAATTCCTCGACTTCTCGATTTGGGTGTCCAGTCTTATTTGATTCCTCCTACTTTAAGTATTGCCATCGCCCAAAGATTGGTCAGAAAATTATGCGATGACTGTAAAAAACCTGTTTCGCCAAAAAAAGAAATCCGAGATTTAATCTTAAAAGAAATTGAGGAACTTCCTCCAAAAACAAAAGAGGATTTTAAGACGTCAGAAAAATTAACTATTTATAAAGCTACCGGTTGTCGGAAATGCAATAATGAAGGTTATACCGGCCGGATTGGCCTCTTTGAAATTTTATCGATGACCGACCAACTCTCTGACATCATCTTAAAAATGCCTGAAGAAAGGGAAATTCTCAAAGAGGCAAAAAGACAAGGAATGATTAATATGAAACAAGACGGCATATTGAAAGTACTGGCAGGTGTGACAACAATCGAAGAAGTGTTGCGAGTGGCAGAGGAGAAGTAGTAATTCAAGTTCCTTAATTTCTAATTTCTAAATCCTAATTTCTAAACCTCTATGAAGAAAATTTTGATAGTTGAGGATGACCCATTTTTAATAGACATTTATACAACTAAATTAAAAGATAGTGGTTTCTCCGTTGAGGTAGCCAAAGAAGGTGAAAGCGCTTTAAGAAAATTAACTGAAGAGAAATTTGACCTTCTGCTTTTAGATATTGTTTTGCCTCAGATTGATGGTTGGGAGATCTTGGAGAAAGTCAAAAGTCAAAAGTCAAAAGTCAAAAGTTTGGAAAATTTAAAAATTGTCATTTTATCTAACCTTGGCCAAAAAGAAGAGGTGGAAAAGGGATTAAAACTGGGGGCAACAAAATATT
>PETJ01000017.1 GCA_002781125.1 Candidatus Nealsonbacteria bacterium CG01_land_8_20_14_3_00_12
ATCTTTGGAAACTCAAAAACTTCTCGACCTGGGAAAGAAATTAGAGATTCTCTTTAATCAGGGTCCAAAAACAATAATTCCTCGCTCCCTCCAATTATTTCTTTTTGGCTTAATATTTTTCGGTTTTTGGGAAGATAAACCCCAAAATGTAATGAAAGTAGAAATTGATGAAATATTGAAAAAATATAAAGAAGGAGTCTTTTCTGAAGTAGAAAGTGAAATTAAAAAAATAAAAAATTTAGAGGAGCTTAAAAGTTTTATTGGAGAAATTATTCCAAAAGTAAAAAAAATTTTATATCTTCCCCTTTAAATATGCCCCGTTAGAAGTCTGGTTAAAACTAGAACAACAACTAACGAGGGCAAAATAGATTATTTAATTCATTAATACTTTGTCCTGCAGATAGAAAAAATTTTATTATAAAATTTTTTCGTCAAGGACTTCTAACGGGGTATGCCTATTTTTAAAGAGATTAAAGAAAATTTAAAAGCCCTTTCCAATATTGAAACAATTACCAGGGCCTATCAAGAGATTGCTAATTTAAGAATGAATGAAATCCGCCAAACAGTGCTAAGTAACCGAGAATTTATCGAGGAATTGTCTCGGGTTTATACTCTGGCAAAAAAAGCTTATCCTGCCTTGCTTAAAATGGGAGGAGGAGCAATGAAAAAAGGAGAATCTTTTATAAAACGCGGCCGAGGGAAAGTTGCTGTTTTTCTTTCTGGCAATAAACCATTTTATGGAACTTTAATTTTAGACATCTGGCAGGAAATTCAAAGGGATTTAAAAGAAAAGGGGGGGGATTTGGTGGTAGTAGGAAAAACGGGTAAATATTTTGCTGAAACTAGTGGATGGGGGATGAAAATGTTTTATTTTGAATTAGATGATGAAAAACCGGAAAGAGAAAGAGTTAAAGAAATCATTGAGTTTCTCGAAAATTATGAAGAAATTATAATTTTTCACGGAAGGTTCCACACTGTTTTATCTCAAAAAGTGGTACAAACTAATATCTCAGGAATCACCTTAGAAAAAGAATTGGGTGAAGTTAAAAGTTATTTATTTGAGCCACCACTAGAAGCTATTTTAGAATTTTTTGAAACTGAATTGATGTCCGCTTTTTTCAATCAGACTCTTTTAGAACATCGGTTATCAAGATATGCAACAAGAATGGTAGCAATGTACCAAGCTACCGAAAATGCTGAAAAAATAAGAGAAAAACTTGAAACAGAACAAAAGAAATTAGAACGTCAATTATTAAATAAAAAACAAATTGAAGTATTTTCTGGGTTTCAATTATGGACTTAGGCTATATCCTTTCAATCCGGGGAGAAGTGGTTGAGGTTGAATTCTATAAAAAGCCTCCTTTTATTGGTGAAATATTAGTATTGGAAGAAAATCCTAAAGCTTTTCTAGAAGTTCACAGCGTATCTACTAAGAATACTTTTTTGTGCCTGGCTCTTTGTGAGTCAGATAAATTATATCGAAGTGCTAAGGTTAAAAGAACAGGGAAAAGTTTAGAGGTACCGGTAGGAAAAGAACTTTTAGGTAGAGTAATTGATATCTTTGGTAATCCTCGAGATGGATTGCCTCCCCTTGAAATTAAAGAAAAGAGGTCAATCTATCAATCTCCTCCGGCTTATGAAGAGATTGTCTTTGGGAAAGAACTAATGGAAACAGGAATAAAAGTAATTGATTTCTTCACCCCCTTGAGAAAAGGTGAAGAATTGGGACTTTTTGGGGGAGCAGGGTTGGGGAAAACTATTATTCTTTGCGAGTTAATGCATAATGTTGCTTTTTTTAAAAAAGAAGTCTCGGTTTTTGCTGGTCTGGGAGAACGAATCAGGGAAGGACATGAACTTTATGAAACATTAAAGAAAAGTGATATTTTGCCCTCGGTGGCTTTAGTTTTTGGACAAATGAATGAATCGGCAGTAATTCGATTTAAAGTGGGGTTTGTTGCCGCCACTATTGCTGAGTATTTTCGCGATTTCCATCATCAGGATGTTCTTTTCTTTATTGATAATATTTATCGATTCTTGCAGGCAGGCAATGAACTTTCAACAATGCTTTCAGTAATCCCATCCGAAGACGGCTATCAGCCCACTCTCTTAAGTGAGATTGGGAGACTCGAAGAAAGACTGGTCTCAACTAAAAATGGTTCGATAACCAGCATTCAGGCAATTTATGTCCCGGCAGATGACATTACTGACTCCGGGGTTCAAGCAGTCCTCCCCTATTTTGATTCAGTAGTCATTTTGTCCCGCGATATCTATCAAGAAGGAAGATATCCGGCAGTAGATATTTTAGCTTCTTCTTCCTCGGTAATAGACCCGATTATTTTAGGCCAAAAACACTACGAAGTTTTACTGGAAGCAAAAAAAGTCTTGGAAAGATACAAAAACCTCCAGCAAATAGCCTCGATTGTTGGTGAAGCCGAACTCTCAGTAGAAAATAGAATTATTTATTATCGAACAAAAAAACTTCTAAATTTTATGACCCAAAATCTTTTTACGGTAGCTGAACAAACCGGAGTGCCAGGACAATATGTAAAAAGAGAAGAAACTATTGAAGGAGTGAAAGCAATTTTAGAAGGTAAATTAGACCAAGTTCCAGAAGAGGCATTTTTGTATATTGGTGGTTTAAGTGATTTAAAATACTAATTATGGAAAAAAAATCCCTTCTTGAGGTAAAAGTATTTTGCTCACCGGTTATTGAAAAAGAACCCTTTAGAGGAACAGCCGAAGCAGTTTCTTCTCAAAATAAATTGGGTAAATTTGATATACTCCCTGGACACACCAATTTTATTACTCTTATTTTTAATAATTTAACTATTCACACCCCAGATAAAAAAACGCTCAATTACCAATTTGAACGAGGAGTTTTGGAGGTGAACGAAGATAAGGTGAGTATATTTTTAGGGTTGTGATTTTTGAATTTCTGGGGGAGTTTCTTGGATAGGAGGTTGGGAAAGAGTTATTCCTTCTAAAGCTGGTAAACCTTTTTCAAGATTCGCCAAAATTTTCTTTATCTCCTGGTTTTGGGGATCCAATTGGGCCAATGCCTCAAATTCCTTTTTGGCTTTTTCTTTCTCCCCAATTTTATCATAAACTAACCCTAACATATATTTAGCATTAGAATAATCAGGATTTAAATTTACTGCCCTCTCGAATTCTTCTTGGGCTTTTTCGAATTGCTGCGATCTCCAATAAAGTAACCCCAATTGAAAAGCTACTCCGGGATCTTGAGGAGTAATTATTTTTGTCTCTTCTAATTTTGAAATTGCTTGATCTAAATTTCCTTGTTGGTCATAGACTACTGCCAGAAGATAATGGGCGGGGGCATAATCTGGTTTTAATTCAATGGCGGCCTCTAAATCTTCAACTGCCAGATCAAGATTTTCTCGGCGAAGTGGCTCTTGTCCTTTTTGAGAAAGTTCTTGAGCTATTAAAATATAAACTCTTCCCTTTTCCCCGAAAGCGAAGGGAGAAGCAGGTTCCAATTGGGTTGCTTTTTGATATGAACCCAGAGATAGGTCCCCCGCTCCTTCAATTCCAATTAAGTTCCGGTAAAAAAATCCTCTCACATTCCAATTGGCGACATTCATTGGGGCTTCCTTTATCGCTCGGTTTATGGCTTCGGCTCCATCGACAATTGCCAGATTGGCTAACCTTCTCTTTTCTTCAAGAGATAAATTAGGGTCTTGGGAAATTAAATTAGTTTTAGCTAGATAAAGTTGAGAGAGGTCTCGCCAATAAGTATCTACGGAGGGATTTAACTCTCCTGCCCTGTTTATATAATTTAGCGCTTGAGTAAGATTTCCAGCCTGAGAAGCTTCAACCCCTTTTAAATATTTCATTTCGGCGAAATATTTCTGTCCTTGAAGGAAAAATAAACTCAAACTGAAAATAATAATTATTATCAAAATTGAGTTTGCAAAAATCATTTTAGAAGGAGTGGAAAGATTTATCTGAATCAATTTTGGGCTAAAATAGAACAGAAATCCACCGACAAAAAACCAGAAAATAAAATAAAGGACAAAATTAAAGGAATAAAAGAAACTGGCTACAATTAAGCTTAGAATTCCAGCCACCAGTCCAAGTTTTATTTCAAAAAAATCTTCTTTGCCTTCAATTTTTCTTAAATATTTTAAAACCGCATAGATTATTAAAAAGTAAAGAAAGAGTAAACTGATCCCTCCTAAGGCCCCTTTAGTTAAAATCCAATCTAAAGATGTTGAATTTCCTTTCAAAAATCTTGTTCCCCAAAATAGCGTCTGATTAAGTAAGGGAGAACGATATTGAGAATAGTCAAAAACGAAAGTTCCGGGCCCTGTTCCTAAAATTATATTTTTCACTCCTTCACTGAAGGTACCTTTTAAAATATAAACTTCCGAACTAGAATTGAGAGAAACTTCAAGGGGCAAAATAGGAAATCCTGGCAAGGAAATTGGAAAGAAGTAGAAAAAGATAGAAAGAATTAACCCAGCCATCAGAAAAGCTACCAAACTTGGTTTTATCTTCTCTTTTTGATTTCCAAAGCTAAAGATAAATAAAACTAAAATACCAACTATTAAACTAATCCAAGCAGTTTTAAAATTTACTAAAATAACATTCAAAAAGAGAACAAAAGTAATTACTCCTAAAATTATTTTTAAAAAACTTTTTGCTCTAAAGGATAGGAGCAAAGATAAGGGTAAGATAGCTACTGCAAAAATAGCAAAACTGTTTGTAGTTCCAATGGTATTAAAAGAAGAGATTCTTGTAAAATCAAATGGAAAGGGGAAGATTTTATAAAGTTGGAAAATATTAATGATTCCACAAATTCCTCCTGCCAAAAGCAAGGGAAACAATAGAGGAAGGAATTCAGTTTTTATCTCAAAGGAGTTGATAATGAGAAAAGCTAAAATTAAAAAGGAAAAGAAGGTGAGGAAACTATCGCCAACATCTAAAGGGAGACCCCAAAAAGAGGCTTTTGGCCAAAGAGAAAAGAGGCAAGAAAATAAAAGAGAGAGAAAAATTAGAGAGAAAGAAAGATAAAAAATTTTATTCTCTCTTAAGACTAATTTCCCTTCGAATATCTTTTTCCCCAGCCAGCCAATTAAACTCAGAAAAATCAAGATTAAAGCTAAAGATTGTTTTGGAAAATCCAAAACATTTTGAGTAAAAGGCAAAAAGAAAATAGGAATTAAAAATAAAAGTAAGTAAAGGGGAATTTTATTTAATTTATTGAAAAAGAAGGCCAAGTTCATATACTTTGATTTTAATACCCTGCCTGCAGGGTGTCAAATTACCGGGTTTTAATGCTTTGAAGGATTCCCAAGCCGATAAAGATAGCAATTAGACTACTCCCGCCATAACTAATCAAGGGTAAAGGAATTCCAATAATTGGTGAAATTCCAAGATTCATGCCAATATGGATGAAAATTTGAGAAATTAAAAGAATAGAAAAGCCGGAGGCAAAAAGGCGAGAAAAATTGCTTTGACTATCAATGGCAATTTTTATAATTCGCCAAAGCAAAATGGAAAAAAGAAAAAGTAAAACCGATACCCCAATTAATCCCATTTCTTCAGCAATGGCTGAAAAAATAAAATCGGTCTGAGGTTCTGGTAAAAAACCATATTGAGTCTGGGAACCTTTGCCGATACCCTGACCAAAAATTCCCCCCGAACCTATAGCAATTTTAGCCTGATTCTGACTCCAACTAACTCCCAGAGGTTCAAAAGGTATGAGAAAACTTAAAATTCTTTCTTTCTGATAATCCTTCAGCAAAAAATTCCAACTCAAAATAAAGATTAAAAGAAAGCATAAAATCAAAATTAAAAAATGGCGGAGCTTTATTCCTGAAATAAGTAGCACCCCTACCCAGAAGGCAATTAAAATTATTACCTGACCTAAATCTGGTTGAAGAAAAATTAAAATAGCTGGCAGCAGCAGATAAAAGCCGGAAAGAAAGATATGTCTTACCTGATACATTTCAATATGTCTCTTTGAAAAATATTTTGCTAATAAAATAATTAAAACAATTTTGGTAAACTCTATCGGGTCAATTGAAATTGGGCCTACTTTATACCAACTTCTTACCCCTCTAATTTCGGGGGCGAAAAAGAAAAGCCCGGCTAAAGAAAACAAACAAATGAGATAAAGAATTAAAACTAAATAGGGGTCTTCTCTCAGTTCTCTCCAATCGAAAAAACTCAAAATAATCATTAAAAAAAACCCAATTCCAAAAAAAATAACCTGCTTTTTAAAATTCAAAAAATCTCCCTTGCCAAGGGAGCTACTATAAATTGATAAAAACCCAATGCCCACCAGCAAAATAGCCACAACAATCAGTATCCAATCCAATCTTTTAAAATGAACTAAGATTTCTTTCATGCTAAATTTTCCTTGTTTAAGGTTCAACCTTAAACATTCTTTATTCTTCTAAAAAGAATGGGTAATACAGAACTAAATTTTTATGAAGATAATCTTTTATGAAATTTACAAAATCTTCATTATTTATTGTTATTTCTTTCCCCAAATATTTTTCGATTATTTCTCTCAAAGCTAAGATTTTAGAATTTCTTTTTCCAAATAAATCCGGGAAGCTAGAGAGTTGATAATTCTCTAAAAATTTGAAAGCCAATTTCTCATCTTTTAATCCTTTTTCTCGCCAACCCGGTTGATAAACATCTAAAACATTTTTTACATTTACATAACGCAAAACCGCATCTAATTGAAAATTGGTTTGAATCGGAATAATTTTATAGGGTTTTTCAAATAAGTTGCCATTTCGATTGTGTTTTAGATTAAAATACATAGCAAAACCAGTATTTAATTTTTGCATATATTTCGGAATTCCATATTCAATATTGGGAACTAAGATGAAGTGGTGATGATTAACCACTAAGACAAAACTTAAAAAATTAACAAGAGGGGGATGTTCAATAATTAATAATTTTTCAGGTATCCTCTCTCCATTTAATAAATCCTGGCCAGCTTTTATCATATCTCGACGATGTAAATTAAAAGCCGGTTTACCAATATTAGCTGCGTACATTTGAAAAGCAAAACGAAAACAATCTTCTTCGGTGACGAAGATTTTCTTTTTCTCAACTGTTCGAGAAAGCACATGATAGGGTATAGATTTTTCAAAACTAATTTCTTTTCTTGAAACCATATCCCTATATTAAATTAAATGTTTAAGGTTGAACCTTAAACAGGACTATTTTAGCATATTTAAAAATTCTTTTTCGGAAATGGTTTTTACTCCCAATTCTTTGGCTTTCTCGAATTTTGAGCCCGGTTCCTTGCCCAAAATTACGTAATCGGTTTTTTTTGAAACTGTTTCCGAGATTTCTCCACCCAAAAGGCGAATTTTTTCTTTGGCTTCATCTCTGGTCATTGTTTCCAAAGACCCAGTCAAAACGAAAGTTTTCCCAATCAGTTTTTTACTGACTTTTTCTGGTAGTAAAATTTTTACTCCCACCCTTAATAAGTCATGAATCAATTTTTGATTTCTTTTCTGTCGAAACCACTTGTAAATACTTTCTGAAACTTCCGGCCCAACATCGGGAATTCTTTCTAATTCTTCTTTGGTTGTTTTTTTTAATTTTTCGATACTGCCGAGTCGATGAAATTTCATTTCATCTCCATCTTCGCTAACGCTCGATAAATAATTAGCCAAGTCAATCGCCGTTTCTTCGCCAACATGACGAATTCCTAAAGAAAAAATGAAATGAGCTAAGGAAATTTTTTTACTTTTTTCAATAGCCTCAATGATGTTTTTAGCTTTCTTTTCGGCAAATCTCTCTAAGGGAATCAAATCTCCTTCTTTAAGTTCAAAAATGTCGGGAGCCTGGGAAATTAAATTCTCATCCATGAGTTGGTCAATAATTTTTGGACCCAAACCAACAATGTCAAAGGCTTTTTTTGAAGTGAAGTGATATAAAGATTCTCTTTTTCTTGCCGGACAATTTGAGTCGGGACACCTCCAGACCACTTCCCCTTCTGGCTTCATTAATTTCGAACCACAAACCGGACAATTTCTTGGAAGGCGAAATCCCTTCTCTTTTCCAGTTCTTAGTTCTGGCAAAACCTGAATAACATCTGGAATGACATCCCCTGCCCTACCGACAATAACCGTATCGCCAATCTTTACTCCCAATCTTTTTATTTCGTCTTCATTATGAAGCGTGGCTCTGGTAATCGTTACTCCGCCAACCTGAACCGGTTTCAAATGAGCAACCGGAGTGATGGCTCCAGTTCTTCCCACCTGGACCGAGATCGCTTCAATAATGGTTGTTGCCTGTTTTGGCGAAAATTTAAAAGCCCGACACCCTCTGGGACTTTTACCCACCACACCCAATTTTTGAAAAAGGGCATTGTCGTTAATATTGACTACCACCCCATCAATTAAGAAAGGAAGAGTTTCTCTTTTTTTGGAAATTTCCCGCCAAAACTCAATAATTTCATTTAGATTTTGACAAATCTTTCCCGGGTCAGTTTTAAATCCGAGGATAGGTAAAATTTGATGTTCTTCAGAATGTTTTTTTTGACCGAGGTTAGTATTAATGCCATAAGCCAAAAATTTTAAAGGACGGGAGGCAGCTAATTTTGGGTCTAGTTGCCTGATGGAACCGGCGGCTAGATTTCGGGGGTTGGCGAAAGTTGGCAATCCCTTTTTTCTTTGTTCTTCGTTAAATTTCTCGAATTCCCTTTTATCCATGTAAACCTCGCCCCGAACTTCAATTACCCGAGGGAGGCGAAGCCGAGCGAAGGGTGGAGATGAAACTTTAGTTTCATCGACTCTTCCTTTTTCTATTTTTCTATGAAGCTCTAATTTCAAAGGAATGCTTTCAATTGTTTTTAAATTTGAGGTAACGTCTTCGCCGATTTTCCCATCTCCCCTGGTTGAGCCGCAGCTAAATAACCCATTTTCGTAAATTAAGGAAATGGCAAAACCATCAATTTTTAATTCGGCAAAATATTCATCGACTACCGAAGGAACCAGCCGCTTTAAATAATCTTCCCAATCTCGAAGTTCCTTCTCGGAAAAAACGTCCTCCATAGATAACATTAGGAGAGCGTGAGAAACTTTTTTAAATCCCTCCAGGGGCTTGCCAGCCACCCTCTGAGTTGGGGAGTCAGGAGTAATAAATTCAGGGTAGATTTTCTCTAACTGGTAAAGTTCATGTTTTAGGGAATCTAAGGCGGCGTCAGAAATCTCCTGCCTATTCAAAACATGATAAAGATAACGGTGGTAATTAATCACCTTTTTTAACTTTTCAATCCTTTTTTTTGCCTCCTCCTTTGTCATATTAATAATTGATTTCGATGGCTCTTTTTACTCTTTTATAGCTACCGAGAGATTTTAGGCAATAGTTTTTGGTATTGCATTGGGGGTCAACATTGGTGATGCCCAAAAGGCATTCTTCAGGAGAGGTGAGAGAGCATTCCTCTAAATCAGGATTACAACATTTGGCAAAAGTCTGATACTGAGCACCATTAAGATCGCCGGAATGCTCAGAATTTGGCAAAAGGTGTTGGTAGAGGTCGTAGAGGGCTTCTTCAATTCCATTGTCAGCAGCATAGAAAGCGGAAACGGAATAACCAATTTCGGTCATCAGTCCCATTTCTTGAATTAAAATAGCACAAAGCCCCAAGGCAATAGCCAAAATTAAGCCGGTAATCAAAACGATAAAAAGTAGTGAAATTCCTTTTGGATTTTGGTTAATATGGCACATCTAAGTTCCTTTGGGAAATAGTAGTTTGGATTTTGATTTCGGGTCGGAGCTCTGGCATTTGGCCTTTAGCTCCCTTGATATCTAAAGAGAGGGTTACCCGGGGTTGGTCGGTGTCATCTTGCGATTCTCCAAAAAGATTAAATTTCAAGGAAATTATCTCCAGCTCTTCAGAAGTTAAATAATTTTCAAGACCGGCTTTAGATTCTTTTAATCTGCCTTCTCCTAAAAAGAACTCCTGGCATTCTCCTTTATAATTGATAAATTTCAAACCATTTCCTGACCGAGTGATTTGATAATTATAGCCATAAAGAATTGTGCTATCTTGGAGAAGGCAGGCACTAGCAGGCTCAGTCGAGAGTTCTTTCTTTGCCATCCTTAGAGCCCGACTTATGTATTCTAAAGCATAGGAAGTATTATCTAAAAGTTTTTGAGAAGCCAAACTTTTTATCTGGCTTTTAAGAGAACCAACAAAAAAGCCGGTGGGAGCAGCAATGACAATGGTAAAAATAGTAACCGCCACTAAAATTTCAATTAAAGTATAACCATTTTTCATAGTTATTTATTCCAATTATATAAAAATTCTTGAGTTGAAACTGAGTGAATTTTTACTCTTTCTTTCCAGAGGACTTCGACTACAACCTTAAATTTGTCTATCTTTCCATCAGGTGGGTCATCTAAATCCACTTTATCGGAAATGGTGATTTTTCTCTTAAATCTGGTGTCTGCACCTTCTGAATAGTTATAAAATTGACCATCGATTTTTAGAAAGCGAAGGTTATTGTTGTAATCGCAGGGAAAAGGACAAGAGGTTAAAGCTGTGTCATTATAATCTATTTCCCAGTCTCCGGCATCTAAGCCCGCCTCAAAATCATTCCCCTTTAACCAGTTACCATCACGAATATTTTTAATTATTTCTATTCCCTCCTGGAGCAAATAGGATGCAATTAATCTCGATTGGACTTGGGAGACTGAGCCAACCGTTTGTTGAATTAAAACGAAGCTGCCGCCAGCAGCCAGAGTTAAAATAGTAATGGCTAAAATTACTTCTAACAGGGTAAACCCTTTTTTACTTAGCGGGATTGTCATGGTTTTTTAGTTTCAATTAGACCAGCTTTATTAACAGTAATAGTTCGAGTGATGGCCGGATTATCTTTAAGCGAGAGGGTGATGGTGGCAATATTGCCACCGGAGATGGAGACCTCTGGTTCGGGAGGTTTAAAAGTAACGGCGAGAGGAGAAAGGGGAGAAAGATTTTTTATTTTAATTCCCTCTTCTAAAGTAATCTCCTGGATGGTTTCATCGCAGGAATTACCAGGACCAAGCGTGGCCTCGGCACAAGTGAAAGAGCCCCAACTATCGAAATCTCCTTCTCCGTCGCAGTCGGCAAACAAAATAATCCGGTAGCCCTTGGGAAGGGCATCATTGATTTCAAAATAAATTCCGTATCCTCCTTTGGGAAAGACCTCTCCAAACTCCGGGCTCGTTTTTTGAGCCGAGATTGCCATCTCCTCGGTCCTTCTTAAATCTTGGGCCAATTTATGAACGGAGCGTAAAAGGGCTGACTGTTTTTCTTCTTGGCGATAATTGGGCAAAATAATTAAAGCCAGAATAGTGATGATGGCGGCGACAACAGTTAGCTCCAAGAGAGTAAAAGCTTTATTCATAATTGAAAATTAAAAATTAAAAATTAAATTTAAATACCAATTGATGATATTTTGACCCCAAAATAGGGATATGAAAGTACCAGCCACTAAAAATGGGCCAAAGGGAACTTCACTTTTAAGAGTTTTTTTACCAGTAGCAATGAGCCCTATTCCTATTATAGCTCCGATGAAAAAAGCTAAAAATAGGGCGACTAAAATATTTGGCCAGCCCAGAAAGAGACCCATTAAAAAAGCTAATTTAACATCGCCAAAACCCATCCATTTTTCATTAGAGATTAAAACGATTAAGAGAAAAAAAATCGCCGCCCCAACTGCGCTGTATATGGTATTCAGTATGTCGTATTTAGTATAAAGGTGAAAAAAAATACCAGATACAAAATACCAGATACAAGATACTAATATGGCGGGATAAATTACTTTGTCGGGAATAATAAAATGTTTTAAATCGTAAACAAAAATTATTATTAAAAAACAAACAATGATCAGATTGTAAATTGCAAACGGCAAATTGTAAATTGAATGAGATAAAATTAAGACAAACAAAATCCCGGTGGAAAATTCAACCAGGGGATATTGTAGAGAAATTTTCTTTCCACAATAACGGCATTTCCCTCTTAAAATTAAAAAACTAAAAATGGGAATGAGATCCTGCCAGATTAATTTATGTTTACAGTGAGGGCAGTAAGATCTTCCGTTTAAAAAACTCTTCCTCTCCTCCAGGCGGTAAATGACGCAATTTAAAAAAGAGCCAACTATTAAGCCAAAAAGAAAAATTACTGAATAAAAAATTATCCAAAACATTAGTTAATTTTAACATACTCAACCTCCCGAGCAACGGCGAAGGGTGTTGAGTAGAACAAAAACTGGCGGGTCTCCCGCCAGTTATCTCTCAGA
>PETJ01000031.1 GCA_002781125.1 Candidatus Nealsonbacteria bacterium CG01_land_8_20_14_3_00_12
TGCCACTTTTTTTGACAAACCGGCGTTATGAACCACATTGACCACATCGTCCACGTCTTTATAAGCCATCGGTGCTTCTTCAGCGATTCCTCTAAGAGACCTGCATCTAACAATAATTCCTTTTGATTCTAAGTTATTTACCACTTCTTGTCCAGAGACCCTTCTCATTGCTTCATGCCGGGACATTGTTCTGCCCGCTCCATGGCAAGTTGAGAAAAATGCTTCCTCTCCTTCCTTTGTTCCGACTAAAACATAAGAGGCAGTACCCATTGAGCCAGGAATTATAACAGGTTGTCCTGTCTCTTTATATTTTTCCGGAATTTCTGGATGGCCAGCAGGAAAAGCCCTGGTTGCGCCTTTCCGATGAACAGCTACTTCGGTCTCTTTACCATCAATTATATATTTCTCTTTTTTAATAATATTATGGGCAACATCATAAAGCGGGGTAAGTGACGAAGCTTTTTCTCCCAAAACTGAGCTCCAGGCTTTTCTAACGAAATGAGCTATCATTTGTCGATTAGCCCAGGCATAATTAGCAGCCGATGCCATTGCTGCAAAATATCTCTGGCCCTCGGAGGAGTTAAAAGGAACACAAGCAAATTCTCTGTCGGGTACTTTTATACCGTATCTCTGCATAGCTGGAATCATAGTTCTTAAATAATCGGTGCAAACCTGATGGCCAAGCCCCCTACTGCCGCAATTTCCTACAATAAAATTATCGGCTATAAAATTATGATCTTCGTGTTCTACCTTAAAATCATATACGTATCCCTTAAAATTTTTAATTTCTTCTTTTTTTTCTACTATATCCCATATTATCTGAGAAGGTGGATTTAATTTATAAGTAGCTACAAACTCTGGAAAAGGAAGGCATGCGGTCGCCCGAGATAGAAAATTCGTCACAAAAAGTCTCGCTTTAGGTTTATTTGTAATAATTGCCTCTTTTTCTAATAAATTGTTTTTTAAATGGAGGTATTGCACTGCTTGAGCAGCCAGAGTAGATCTTTTTTTGTTATACTCATATCCAATTTTGGACCATAAATTAATTAAATTTTGTTCTTTTGAGGAAATTCTTAAAATTATTTTCACTGATTTTGCGCCTTTATTACTTATCCAAGAGTTTCTTACTAAAATTTTTGTTGATTTTACCTCAAATTCTTCTAATAAAGCTTCGATGTCTTTTAAAAATTTGTATCCATTAGCTTTAAGCCTTTTTACTTTGTTCAAAGAAACTGTTGGATTCTGAAATCTATAAGTTTCTCGTTTCCACTGATCTGGTTTTCTCATTTCTGCTCCAAAATAACCAGCCAAATATAATCTTTTTATCCAAAGAGGGGCTTTAAAGAGCCATTTTGGAACTCCAAATTTTACTCTACTTTTGTGACCAAATGGAGCTCCTAGACTCCGAAAAAGTAAAGGAAGGGCTATAGAATAAGTTACTAATTGATAACTAGTTCCTTTTATAATCCTCTTTTTTCCTTTATTGTCGGTAACCTTACTTTCTGTATAGAGTTTGTATATCTTGCTGCCTTTATACCCCAATTTTTCAATATCTTGTCGAATTTCTTTCAAGTC
Source organism: Candidatus Nealsonbacteria bacterium CG01_land_8_20_14_3_00_12 (assembly GCA_002781125.1). Taxonomy (GTDB): domain Bacteria; phylum Patescibacteriota; class Minisyncoccia; order Minisyncoccales; family PETJ01; genus PETJ01. Next base: position 1,576 of record PETJ01000031.1, read on the forward strand.
TTCTGGGTTTCCTATAAATTTTAACCATAATCTTTCTCGGTTTTTTTCTTTAACTTTTCCCAACCAGCCATCTCCTGTTAAAAAACCAAGTAGCTTTGTTAAAGTTGGCAAGCAAGGTGAGTTATATCTTAAGGGAAGAAGGCCTTTTTTCTTTAATTTCGTAATCGCTTTTTTGGTCCCACCTATTTTTTTGATGTCTTTTTCGTTTACTATAATTTCATCGTTCGGTTCTTTATAATCTACCCCCTCAAAAGGAGCAATTGCCACCTTCTCTTTTATTTTTATTTCATTAATTGTCTTCAATCCTATTGGCGTTAAAAGTGGATGGTCTTCTGTGGCCGTTATTTCTCTTCCTGTGCTGGTGGTAACTCTAAATATTTTGTTATAAGGCTTTGCTTTTATAAATTTTATTAACTTCGTATTTTCAATTCGATGAGTTTTTGTATTAAAACAACTGGCTCTTATTTCTCTCCATTTCTTTTTTAAATCCTCTATTTTAATTCGATAGCCATTTTGGGTTAATATTTTCGCATTACCAGGGAGGCAATGGATCATTATGATAATTTGATCTTTAAATAAGCCAAAAGCTTTAGCCACCTCCTCATTAAAAATTTCTATCACTTTTTGAACTTCCAGGAAATGATTTCCCGAGCCTAAAGTCCCAACTTGATCCCTCCCTCGATTTTTAGCATAATTGGAAACTGCTGTTGCATCTGCCCAATCTAAGCAACCATTTGCCTCACAATTTTCAATATCTTCTTTTTCACCATATCCCTTCTTAACCAAATAAGGAACCCCACCCTCTAAAATTTTATCTATTTCACTAATTGAAAGTTTAATCTGTCTTCCCCTGCCAAGGCCAGAGGGAACTTCTTTTTGAATTTCAGTAGCTAATTTATCTAAATAGGGTTTAATTTCTCTTTCCGAATATTCTGATTTCAGCAATTTCATCCCGCAATTTATGTCATATCCGCACATGCCTGGCGATATAATTCCATCAGAAATTCTAATTGCGGCTACCCCGCCAATCGGACTGGCGTAACCTTCATGCATATCTGGCATGGCTAAGGCATATTTCTGAATGCCGGGCAAAGTTGAAATATTTACCAATTGCTCAAGGGATTTGTCTTTAGAGCTTTCTTCCAACATCCTCTCTGAAACATAAGCCCGGGCTGGAACTCGCATATCTGGCCGAAAAGATTTTGGAATTTCCCAAAGCCAATCTGATATTTTTTTGAAATCCGCTTTTGAAATCATATACCGAGCTTCCGAAGGAAGCGAAGGTGAAGATGAGAACGAAGTTCTCATCGCCTGTTTTATTTTAACTTAAATTTCTAAAAAATAAAATAGGCCAAACTCTTTTGCTCTGGATCAAAGTTTGGCCTTTTTAGATGTATCGCCTCCAGTCAAATTCCTCCCGTTTCTTCGTCTCCTGCGCTTCTTTTTTCTTATTGAGAGGCAGCGGTTCTACTTCGGGCAATTTCCAAGATGGAGCGCCACAATGGTCGCAAATAAAATCTGGATGCCTCCTCCCTTCGAAGACCCTGTAGAATACTTTTGGTTTTACCAATTTCCCTTCATAGCACTTCGGGCATAGTGAGCCTTCCTCCATTATAGTAATTTACCTCCTTTCCGAAATTATTAAGGTGCAGAATTAAATTTAAATATCGAATAATGTTGTGGCTTGCCAAGTTTTATCTTTTTTTTGCCGCACTTCTAAATTATGATAGGTTACTCCTTTAATTTGAATTCCAATTCTTTTTAATTTTTTTCCTAATAAATTTCCTTCAATGTTTTTATTACTAAAATTTTTAAATTGAATATCGTGATAAACTTCTCGATTTACTTCGCTTAAATATAAAACTTCACTTAAAAAATCAACTAAAAGTGATGGCAAATCCAGAGAGGAAACCTTAATTTCTTTTTTTATTTCTTTGCCCGCCGTAGCTTCAGCGAAGGCGGGTTCATATTCAGCGCTTTCAAACATTCCAATCATTGCATTTTCAAAAAGCTCTTTTAAATCTTTCCCGAAAACCCTAATCTTCAAATCCGCCTTGTGTTCTAAAATTTCATATTTTTTCATAGAAATAATTTTTTAAATTCTTCTTTAACTACTTCCCTGTCGTCCCAGGGGATTTTTTTGCCACCAGCTACACATATCCAGGGCTCACAACCCTTGCCGGTAATTATCACCACATCTCCTGGCTTTGCTAACGCAAGCGATTTCCTAATTGCCTCACGTCTATCTAAAATCTCATAAAAATTGGAGGTTGGAAATTGGGATTTGGAAATTCCAGATTTTATCATCGATAAAATCTGGTATGGGTTTTCGTCATAAGGGTCTTCATTTGTCACGATAACCTCATCACAATATTTTGCTGCAATTTCGCCCAAAACTGGCCTTTTCCATTTATCCCTGCCGCCGCCACAAGCTCCTAAAACACAAATTAGTTTAGGTTTTAGGTTATAGGTTTTAGGTTTTAGGTTATTTAAAGTCTGGTAAACTTTTTCAAGCGCATTTGGGGTAAAAGCATAATCAACGAAGACTTTAAAAGGTTGGGAAATTACCTCTTCCATTCTGCCGGGAATACTGCCAACCATCTCTAATACTTTTTTGCAAATCTCTAAATTAACTCCCTGGGACACTCCAGCGCAAGCTGCCGCTAAGGCATTGTAAACATTGAAGTCGCCTATCAGTTGGAGCTTGAATTGAAAATTTTTAGCATTAATATCTCCTTTATTCAACCCGTAAGTATATTTTTTCTTTGCCGGAAATTGCAAAAGATAATTTGCGTTTTCGTCATCGATATTGATGATGTGAATGTTCTTTGTTGCTTGAAATAATTTTCCTTTGGCTTTTTTGTAATTTTCGAAACCGCCATGAGCCTCGATGTGTTCTGGGGTTAAATTAGTAAAGACAGCCGTATCAAAATTGATGAACCTATGGCGATGTTGCTTAATCCCTTCAGAAGTCACCTCTAAAACTGCAAATTTACAACCGGAAGCCACTGCCTGTCTTAAAAATTTCTGAATTTGAAAACGACCCGGCATTGTCATCTTTAAAGTATTGGGCCATTCTCTCTCGCCAATTTTAAATTTTATTGAAGATAAAGAAGCAACTTTATATCCTGCTTCCTCCAAAATTTTAGTTGTTAAATTGACTACCGTTGTCTTGCCATTGGTGCCGGTAACTCCAATTATTTTTATTTTTCGCGAAGGAAAACAGTAGAAAATTACTCCCAAAAGAGCTAAAATGTAATGGTACCAGTTTAGTAAAAAGGGAGGAATAAACTTTTTCAATAATTCCTTCATATCTATCTATTTTACCTTAAAATGGGCCATGTTCAAATTAAAATCCTCATTTAAACCAACTGGCGACCAGCCCCAGGCGATTGAAAAATTGGTTAAAAATTTAAAAGCCAGTGCCAGGCATAATGTTTTATTAGGAGTCACGGGAGCCGGGAAGACTTTTGTAATGTCTAATATTATCGAGAGAATCCAAAAACCAGTACTTTTGATCAGTCATAACAAAACTCTCGCCGCTCAAACTTATCAGGAATTTAAAGAATTCTTCCCAGAAAATGGGGTTCATTATTTTGTCTCCTATTATGATTATTATCAGCCTGAGGCTTATATTCCCCAGACTGATACCTATATTGAAAAAGATGCCAAGATAAATGAGGAAATTGATAGATTGAGACATGCAGCCACTCAAGATTTACTAACCAGAAATGATGTCATTATTGTTGCTTCAGTCTCTTGCATTTATAACATTGGTTCCCCCGAAGCCTACCAACAGGTTTCTTTAGAAATTAAACCCGGCCAAAAAATAAAAAGAAAAGATTTAATTTCCCATTTAACCAATTTACAATATCAGCGGAATGATATTGATTTTAAACCCGGCACTTTTAGAGTCCGTGGTGATATTGTTGAAATTTATTTAGTCACCGGCAAAGAAATTTTAAGAATCGAATTTTTCGGAGACGAAATTGATAAAATTTCGATAGCCTCGGCTTCCCTAACCCCTAACTACAAACTACTAACTACTAACTACCGACTATATCCTGCCCACTTTTGGGTCACTCCCCAAGAAAAACTAAATATCGCCATTGAAAATATAAAATTAGAGTTAGAAGAGCAATTGAAGAAACTGAAAAAACAAAAGAGGTTATTAGAGGCTCAGAGATTAGAACAAAGAACAAATTATGATTTGGAAATGATGAGAGAAACTGGTTATTGTCACGGAATTGAAAATTATTCAAGGCACTTAGAGTTCAGGAAACCAGGCGAAGCTCCCTATGCTTTAATTGATTATTATCTTCACCCCGTTAAATCCGCCGAAGGCGGTGCGAAGCAATTTAACGGGGCAAGGGATTTTCTAATCTTTGTTGACGAATCCCATATGACAATCCCTCAGCTCCATGCCATGGCAAACCAGGACCGAGCCAGAAAAGAAACCTTGATTGAATATGGATTTCGCCTACCTTCAGCTATTGATAATCGACCTCTAACTTTCGGAGAGTTTGAGGAAAGGGCTCCTCAGGTAATTTATGTTTCAGCCACGCCGGCAGAAGAGGAGAGAAAAAAAACTGGAAAAAAATATATTGTTGAGCAGTTGATTCGGCCCACGGGATTAGTGGAGCCATCGGTTGAAATTAGGCCAACCAAAAACCAGGTTAAAGATTTAATAGAAGAAATTAAAAAGAAGGTTAAGAAAAAGCAAAGGATTTTAGTTTTAACTTTAACTAAAAGATTAGCCGAGGCTCTCTCTGATTATTTAGCTGAAGAAGGAATTTCCAGTCAGTGGCTTCATGCTGAAGTAAAAACTTTGGAAAGGCCCCAAATTTTAAAAAATTTAAGGGAGGGGAAATACGATGTTTTAGTCGGGATCAATTTATTAAGAGAGGGGTTAGATTTGCCAGAGGTGGCTTTAGTGGTAATTTTAGATGCCGATAAAGAAGGATTTTTGAGATCAGAAACCACTTTGATTCAGACCATGGGTCGAGCAGCCAGGCATCTTGAAGGTCATGTTATTTTATATGCTGATAAAATTACTAAGTCTATGAAATTAGCAATAAATGAAGTTTTGCGAAGAAGAAAAATCCAGGCAAGATATAATAAGCTTCACAAAATTATTCCAAAACCAATTATTAAAGAAATCAGAGATTGGCCTTTTGCTTTGAGAGAAAAAGAAATTACCTCAGAATTTTGGATGATCAGGGACGAGAAACTTTTAGAGAAAGAAATGAGGGAAGCCGCCCGCAATTTAGATTTTGAAAGAGCAGCCGAAATCAGAGATTTGATAAAAAAGATAAAAACAGCAAAATAAAAAGTTCGAAACTAAGCTTAGGCCTATTAAATCTTATTAGAAATTTTATCTCAATAGGTGGAAAATTATTTAAGGAGGAGTTTGCATTATTATTAAATTTTGCTAAAATAATTAAAAGGATGAGACCAAAAATCCTTATAATTGAGGATGATAGGCCAACTATTAAGCTTTTCGAAGAAGTTTTCTCAATGGCTGGATTTGAAATTGAAGTTTTGGATTTGGGACAAAAAGCAATTGAAAGATTGAAAGAAATTAGGGAAGGAAAAAGGGAGAAACCAGATTTAGTTTTATTAGATTTAATTTTACCAGATATGAATGGTATTTCAGTTTTAAAAGAGGCTAGAAAATATCCCGAAACGAAAAACCTTAAAATCTATGCCTTAACCAACTATAGTAACCCTGAATTCAATCAAGAACTTACCAAAGAAGGAATTGATAAAATCTTAATCAAAGCTCAATATTCCCTCAAAGAACTAATCGCGATAATTGAAGAGGGCTTAAAATTAAAATAATTAAAATTCTCTTTCAAAATCCAAAAGGAAGATTTTGTTATTTACCAGTAAAATTAAAAATAACTCTGTCTATCGTTATTATCCGCCAGTTAAATTCCACCTTAACTGGTTTTTAATTTAAAAATATGGCAAAATTAATTAAAGGGGTTATTTTCCGGATTTCGGGTAGATATCAAACCGGTATGCAAAAAGAATATTTAAATTTATTCTCAATTTTAATAAGTTTTATAATAGGATTATCTGTATATTTAAAGGGGAGAAATAGACAGGTCGGGCTTCATTTTTTAATTTTCGCTATCATTATAACCTTATGGTCCATCTCTTTATATTTTTATAATATCCCTGTCTTATTGAGCGCATTTGAATGGTTAAAAATAACCTTATCTCTAACTATTATCGGCATTTTTGAACTTTTTTGTTTTATTATTGTGATTTCTAATATCTCCTTAAAAAAATTTAAGCTTCCTTTAATTATATCTTCTATTTTGAGTGTAGCTATAATTTTAGCACTTTTTGTAAATAATCTGATAACGGAGGGAAAAAGCTATTTAATAATACTTCATCCCCCCTCTGTGATCTTTTTTTTATTACTTTTTATCTATGGAGCTTTTGGAGCAGCAATCTTATTTGAAAGATCTCTTAAAAGTTTGGGTATCGAACGCTTACAGGCTATGTATATATTAGTTGGGTTTGGACTATTTCTTATTTCTACTACTGTTTTAAATGTTTTTATCCCGTTAACTACCGGGTCAGGGGGGCATCTTTGGTTAGGCCCCATCTTTGCTCTTTTGTTAGTTGGTTTTTTTGCTTTTGTTATTACTCGTTATTATCTTTTTGAAATTAGAGTCATTTTAATGAAGTTGTTTGTGGGAGTGATGGGAATGATTTTGTTAATCTTGCCTTTTTTAATACCGAGTTTTAATTTAAAAATTCTTACTACCATTATTTTTCTTTTATTCTGCATTTTGGGGCATTATTTACTTAAAGGGGTCGACGAAGAATCTAAAAGAAGAGAAGAGGCGGAAAGATTAATAGGAGAATGGGAAAAATTAACGCGAGCAAAAGATCAATTTTTATTATCCCTTCAGCACCATCTAAGAACCCCCCTCACCCCAATTAAAGGATATTTAGAGAGGATTTTAGAGGGGACTTATGGCAGAGAGGAAAACCCTGTCATTAGAGAAAAACTTATTGAGATGAAAAAGCTTGCTGATACCCTGTATTCTCTAATGGAAGGTTTATTAGATGTCCAAGAGTTGAAAATGGGGAAAAAAACTTTGAGTTTAGAAGATTGCCAAATTGGAAATTTAATTGAAGGTATAATTGAAGAATCAAGACCAGAAGCAAAGCAAAAAGGGCTTTATCTAAAATTTGAAGGAATTCCTCTGCCAATGATAAAATTGGATAAAAAAAGAATAAGAGAAGCGATCTGGAACTTAGTTGATAATGCCATTAAATACACAAATCGGGGAGGTGTTACTATTATAACTAAAATTGAAGATGAAAAATTAAAGATTGCTATTTCTGATACCGGGATTGGTATGGAGAAAGAAGAGATTGATTATTTTTTACAAGGAAAACTTTTTGAAAGAGGGGGGGAAGCTAAAAAACTTTACGGGCCTGGTAGGGGAATAGGTTTAAGCCTTTCTATTGAATTTGTTAAAGCTCACGGGGGTAAAATCTGGGCAGAGTCGGAGGGATGGGGTAAGGGGACAACTTTCTGGATTGAGTTACCCATTAAAATAGAGTAAAATAAAAATATATGCCAATTACTAAATCGGCGAAAAAAGCTCTCCGCCAGAGTTTAAGGAGAAGGGCTCGAAATCTTCAGAAAATGAGGAAACTAAAAAACCTCTTAAAAGAGGTTAAAAATTTAGTTACTCAGAAGAAAGTCAAAGAGGATAAATCCTCTTTTCCGCCTTCGCTTTCACGTGGCGAAAGCTCGGCGATTGAGGAGGCAAGAAAACTTTTGCCCCGGGTTTATAAATTATTAGACAAGGCAGCCAAAACTGGATTAATTAAAAAAAATACCGCGTCTCGAAAAAAATCAAGAATAACTAAGTTAATTTCTAAATCTCAGCAATAAGTAAATCTAAGGCAACTTCTGGTTCCACTCTTCCTGTTTTGATATCGAGATCTACCTGAAAAATTTTTTGGTAGATTTTTTTTAGTTCTTGAATGGTGAACTTTTGAGCCAGAGAGTAGCTTTTTTTAATAATGTAAG
>PETJ01000059.1:0-8919 GCA_002781125.1 Candidatus Nealsonbacteria bacterium CG01_land_8_20_14_3_00_12
TAGCCGGCTTCGGGTTATTGGAAGAAAAATTATTTGAAAGAGAAAAAAGAAAGCTCGAAAGAAAATAAATTTTTCTTATTTATCTCTTTTATAACAAATTAGGGCATTGAGATTTTTTAGTTTAAGATGCCCTTTTTGATTTAAAGCCTTTAAAATGATAAATTGATTAGATGAGTATATGAAATTTATAGCTGATTTTCACCTTCATTCAAAGTATTCCAGGGCCACAAGTCGTGACATGAATTTAGAGAATCTTGATAAATGGGCGAGGATTAAGGGAATTAAGGTTTTGGGAACGGGTGACTTCACCCACCCCGAATGGTTTAAAAATTTAAAAGAAAAACTAGAGCCAGCCGAGACCGGGCTTTTTAAGTTGAAGAATTCTGATTCTCCAACTCGTTTTATTTTAACTGCCGAGATTAGTTGTATTTATACAAAAGGCGGAAGGGTTAGAAAAATTCATATTATAGTTTTTGCTCCCTCTTTTGAGATTGTTGATAAAATAAATGCCCATTTAGGTTGGATTGGGAATTTAAAAGCTGATGGCCGTCCAATTTTAGGCCTAGACGCCAAAGAATTAGCAAAAATTGTTTTAAATATTTCTGAAAACTGTTTAATTGTCCCGGCTCACTTAATGACTCCTTGGTTTTCTTTGTTCGGTTCTAAATCAGGATTTGACTCCCTCCAAGAGTGTTTTAATGAATATTCAAAATATATTTTTGCCGGCGAAACGGGACTCTCGGCAAATCCTTTAATGCTTTGGCGAATGCTAGATGGTCGAAGAATTACATTGATAAGCAATTCAGATAGTCATAGCCCAGCTCATCTTGGTCGGGAGGCAAATGTTTTTGATACCGAAATTAGTTATCCGGCGATAACAAATGCGATAAAATTAAAAGATCCCCAAAAATTTTTATATACAATTGAATTTTTTCCTGAAGAAGGAAAATACCATTATGATGGCCACAGAGTTTGCGGAATTTCTTTATCACCTGCGGAATCTAAAAGATACAACAATATCTGCCCAAATTGCGGAAGGTCTTTAACTATCGGAGTTTTAAATCGAGTTGATTCTCTGGCAGATAGACCAGAAGGTTTTAAACCAGAAAATGCCATTCCCTTCAAAAGTTTGGTTCCCCTGGCAGAAATAATTGCCAACGCTTTAGGCGTAATGGTAGGAACAAAACAAGTTGAGGAGGAATACAAAAATTTAATTGAAAAATTTGGAAACGAATTTAATGTTTTAATTGATATTTCCCGTCAGGATTTAGAAGCAGTTACCCTGCCAGAAATTGCTGAAGGTATAATAAGAGTGAGGGAAGGAAAAGTTTTCATTGAGCCAGGTTACGATGGTGTTTACGGAAAAATCAGAATCTTTTCCAAAGGCGAACAAAAAACTGTTTCTCGTCAAAAAACTTTGTTTTGAGGCGAAGAGGGCCTTACCCTCTTCTTCATCTACCCGAGCCACAGCGAAGGGTAGAGAAGAGATTTATTTCTTCGATTCGCCCCGTTGGTCGGGGCTCGATATATGATAATTGGAATTCCAAGAGCTTTGATTTATTGGAAACAGCCTTATTTTTGGGAGAGTTTTTTTGAAAATTTAGGTTTTAAGGTTTTGCTTTCTCCGCCAACTAATAAAGAAATTGTTGAAATGGGAGTGAAAGTGGCGGATCCTGAAACTTGTTTTTCAAATAAGGTTTACTGGGGACATTTATTATGGCTTGATGGGAAATGCGATTTAATTTTTGTTCCGAGGTTAAAAGCAAATGAAGAAAAATTAGAATACTGTCCAAAATTTTTCGGCTTACCTGACTTAGCTCAGATTTTAGTTAAAACGCCAATTTTAACTGAAACTTTCGATCGCAGAAAAGAGGAAACAAAAAAAGCCCTTGAAAGACTGGGTAAAAAACTGAAGAAAAATAAGGAAGAAATAAAGAAAGCAGCCGGAACTGCTTTTTTAAAAGAAAAAGAATTAAAAGAAAAAGAAGAGCAAGAATTTTTTAAAAAAATCCAATCTAAAAAACAAAAGTTAGTTCTGGTTTCTCACCCCTACAATTTATACGATGATTATGTTAATTTAAGGATGAAAGAAAAGTTAGAAAAATTAGGGGCAGAGCCAATATTCATTGATGAAGTACCAATAAAATCCCAAATCTCAAACCTCAAATACCGAGCTTCCATAAATGGAAGCGAAGGTGAAGAAGAGGACGAAGTCCTCTTCGCCTCTCAAAACTTAAATTGGCCAAAATTTCATTGGGAGTTTGGTAAAGAGTTAATGGAGAGAATTGAGGTAGCCCTGAACTACCGGATTGCCGGCGCCATTGAGATTTCTTCTTTTGGTTGTGGTTGTGATGCAGTAATAAAAGAATTTGTAGAAAAAACATTTAAACAAAATAGAATTCCCTTTCTTTATCTAATGATTGACGAACAAACTGGTGAAGCCGGAATCCAAACCCGGTTAGAAGCCTTTATGGATACAATATGAAAAAACCAATTATTACCTTTGCTAGGTGGGGGAATTACACTATTGCCTTTAAGACTCTTTTTGAACAGTTGGGTTTGGAAGTTATCCCTCCAGAAAAAACAAATTCTCAAACTATTGCTGAAGGAGCGAAAATTGCCCCGGAAATGTATTGCTTTCCAATGAAGGTAACCCTTGGTAATTATCTACCCGCTCTTAAAAAGGGGGCAAACACTATTTTTATGGTTCAAAACGTTGGGGGGTCCTGTCGGCAAAGATATTACGGAGCAATTCAAGAAAAAGTCTTAAAAGAGACCGGTCATGATATTAATTTTTTAGATTTTCGAGCTGCTCCAAAAGATATTTATTCTGCAATAAAGAAAATTTCCAATGCCTCTTTTTGGCAAATAATAAAGGCCGGTCGTTTTTTCTTCAAGAAATTAAGATTAATTGAAAAAATTGAAAAAGTGGCCCAATATTATCGGCCGAGGGAAATTGAGAAGGGAATGACTGATAAAATCTTAACTGAGAGTTTTTCAAAACTCGAAGAGTTAAAAAAAGAAAAAGATTTCCCAAAACTAAAAAGAGAAATTTTTAAAAAACTCTCTGAGATTAAGATTGAAGAAAACAAAGACCTTCCCAAAGTTGCTTTAGTTGGTGAAATTTATACGGTTTGCGATCCGACAATAAACTTTGAAGTTGAAAGCAAATTAGGAAGGGAGGGAGTCGAAGTCCATCGGGAAATGGATATCACCTATCATCTAAAAAAATTGATTTTTCCCTGGAAAGATTGGATAATCCAGAAAAAAATAAATCCCTATTTAAAATCTACTGTCGGTGGCCACGGCCGAGACGCCATTTACGAAATGCTCCATTATATAAAAGAAGATTTTGACGGCATAATTCACCTTCTACCCTTTCAATGCATGCCGGAAGTCACGGTTAGGCCGATTTTGGAAAAAATTCATCGAGAATCAGGGATTCCATTTTTATCAATATCTTTAGACGAACAAACGGCCGAAGCTGGAATCGACACCCGGCTCGAAGCTTTTATTGATGTAGTTAGAAATTATCATCAAAGTAAAAAATCAAAAATATGAAAACTTTTTTAGGAATTGACGTTGGTTCAATTTCAACAAAGTTTGTTTTAATTGATGAGAAAAATAAAATTCTCTTTTCTTCCTATTTCCGGACCGAAGGAAATCCAATTGGAGCTGTTCAGAAAGGATTAAAGGAATTGAGAAAATATATTGAAACTCATAATCCAGAAATCGAAATTACTGGAGTGGGGACGACTGGTTCAGCTCGATATTTAACCGGAGTTATTACTGGAGCCGATTTAATTAAAAATGAAATTACTGCCCACGCAAAAGGAGTGTGTTCTTTTATTCCCGACGCTAGAACAGTAATTGAAATTGGTGGCCAGGATTCAAAAATTATAATTTTAGAAAATGGAGTGGTGGTTGACTTTGCGATGAATTTGATTTGTGTAAAAGGAAATACAAAAATAACTACCAATCCAAGTTATACTTCTAGGCCAATTAAGGAAGTCCAAATAGGTCAAAAAGTTTTAACTCATGAAGGAAGATTTAAACCAGTAGAGCAGGTTTTTGAAAGGAAATATCAAGGAGAGATGATAAAAATTGAAGCTTCAAGCTTTAAAAAATTAGACATCACCCCAGAGCACCCAATTTTAGGATTAAAGAGAGAAGATATTAAATGCTATCAAAGTCATTCCAGAAATAATATTCCCATTTGTAAACCGCCAGAAGAAAACACTTGCAAAAAGCAATGTGCAAAATGGAAAAATTTCTCTTGGGAACCTAAATTTATTCCAGCCAAAGAATTTCGAAAAGGAGATTTCATTGCTACACCTCTCCCCTTAGAAAATCAAATAGATAGTCCTATTTTGTTAAATTATTCTGCAGTAAAAACTGAACCTAAAGTATTTAGACCGTTTAAAAAAATAGATAAATTTGTTTTTAGGCCAGATTTACTTCGATTATTAGGTTATTATCTAGCTGAAGGTTGTATCTTATATAACAGGGCTCGGCGAGATAAAAAATTAAAATATCCTTGCGGAGTGAGTTTTATATTTAATATAAATGAAAAAAGCTATATAGAAGATATTAAAAAGATTATTTCTCAGAACTTTGGTAAACTTAATATTAAAATTATTAAAAAGCCAGAGCATGAAACCACAATAGTTGCAATATATAGTAAAAGTTTAGCCGAATACATAAAATATCTTTGCGGCTCTATGGCAGATAAAAAAAGATTAAGCACGGAGTTGTTAAATTTAAAACCCTCCTTACAAAAAGAAATTTTAAAAGGTTTTTTTAGAGGAGATGGACAATTGAGAAAAAGGCTACAAAATGCTTTAGGTTCAGATAAAAGAGGTAATAGGTATTGTGCATCTACTGTTTCTGAAGATTTAGCCCATCAATTATATTGGTTATTACTGCGGAATGAAATTAAATGCACCTTGAGAAAATCATCTTCAAAAACAAAGGGAGACAAATACGCTTATTTTATTGAGGTTTTTGGAAAGGAAATTAATAAATTGGAGGATAAACAATTAGTTAATCCTCAAAAGCAAGGTTATAAATCTTTTATCTATAAAAATTGGCTTTTTGAACCAATAAGAAAAATAAAAAAATATAAATTTAAAGGAAGCATTTATAACTTAAAAGTAAAAAATGATGATTCCTACGTTGCTAATGCTATCGGAGTTCATAACTGTGCCGCTGGTACCGGCGCCTTTCTCGACGCCCAGGCATTTCGATTAGGAATTCCAGTCGAAAGGTTCGGTGAGATTGCTCTAAAATCAAAAAAACCGACTACCATCGGCGCCAGGTGTACCATATTTGCCGAGTCAGACATGATTCATAAACAACAAATTGGCCACTCGCCCGAAGATATTGTTGCCGGGCTTTGCCAGGGTTTGGCCAGGAACTTTTTAAGCAATGTTGCTAGGGGGAAGAATATTCAACCACCAATTGTTTTTTTAGGAGGGGTTTCAGAAAACAAGGGAATGAGAGAGGCTTTTGAGGGCGCTTTGGGTCAAGAAATCGTTGTTCCAGAATATAATACCGTCATGGGAGCATTTGGAGCCGCCCTTTTGGTCAAAAAAAATCCGCCATCAAAAACTAAATTTTTAGGATTTGAAATCTCTGATAAAAACATCAGATGCACCTCTTTTCAATGCCAGGGTTGTCCTAATCGCTGCGAGGTAATCGAGGCGAGAATAGAGGGGAAAGTGATGGCCAGATGGGGAGATAGATGCGGCAAATGGTCAAATTTAAATGTTAATTCTACTTAAATTATGGTAGAGGAATATAAATTTGGTTCAATAACTATTGATGGAAAAACTTATGAATACGATGTCGAAGTCCGTTGGACTGGCGAAGTTTTGAAATGGTGGCGAGAAGAAAGTCATATCATTGATGTTGCAGACGTAAAAAGAGCAATTGGAGAATCTCCCGATACAATTATCATTGGTACCGGAGAAGCAGGAATGGCTAAAGTCACCGAGGAAGCCAAAAAAGAAATTCTCTCTAAAGGAATTGGATTAATAATTGATAAAACCGAAGAGGCAATAAAAACCTTTAATATTCAAAAGGAAGAGTCAACAGAGGAAGAAGGGGTGCGGAAAAAGGTGATAGGACTATTCCACTTGACTTGCTAAAAGAAAGACTTTATAATAATTTTAGACCGATAAGTCGAATATCTTAAGTAAGTCTTCAATAATTTCGAAAATTAGCGAAGGCCCAGAATAAGTAGAGCGACTTAGAAGTCCAAAGGTCGCTTTTTTAATAGATATTAGATATTAAATGCAGAAAAAGGAAACCATTATCTAAAATCTATTATCCAAAATCTAAACTATGGCCTTCCAAAAATTTGAACCAAGAGGAGAGTTTCCTCCTCGCCAAACGTTTAAAGGGAATTGGAAATGTTCCGAATGTGGAAAAGAAATAACTGAACTTCCATTTGAACCCTCGCCCGACAGGCCAATTTTTTGTAAAGAATGTTGGGCAAAAAAGAGAGCTGAAAGATTCCGACGCTAGACTCCCTGAACCAGAAGCCGCCAAAAAGGTGGCTTTTTGGTATATAATAAATTTGAGAAAATGTATCCCAGCTACTTAAATTTATCAAAAAAAGATTTAAATTTAAGGATTGGAAAACTCTTTAAAAATTTAGAGAATTGTGAAATTTGTCCAAGGAAGTGCCGGGCTAATCGACTGGAAGGCAAGGAAGGATTTTGTAAATTAGGAGGATTGCCAATGGTATCTGCTCACCATCCCCATTTTGGAGAAGAAAGCGTATTAGTTGGAACCCATGGTTCAGGTACGTGCTTCTTTACATCCTGTAATCTTTCTTGCGTTTATTGTCAGAATTACGAGATTTCTCAATTAAGAATTGGCGCGGAAATTTCTTTTAAAATGTTATCTCAAGCGATGGTAGAACTTCAAAATATGGGCTGTCACAATATTAATTTAGTTACTCCAACTCCTCAAGTTCCCCAGATTGCAAAATCTCTTTTGATTGCCATTGAAAAAGGACTGAAAATTCCCTTGGTATATAACACCTGTTCATATGATTCAGTCGAAGTTTTAAAATTGTTAGATGGCATTATAGATATTTACATGCCAGATGCCAGGTATTCAGAGGATAAAGTTGCTTTAAAATATTCCAATGCCCCAAGGTATTTTGAGATAATGAAAGAAGCAATAAAGGAAATGCACCGCCAGGTAGGAGATTTAGTCATTGACGAAAGAGGAATAGCTGTTAGGGGGTTATTGGTTAGGCACCTGGTTTTACCAAATAATTTAGCTGGTTCAGAAAAAATTTTTGAATTCTTAATTAAGGAAATTTCAAAAAATACTTTTTTAAACATAATGTCTCAGTACTTTCCATATTTTCGGGCCCGAGAGTTTCTTGAACTCAATCGCCCAATTACTGAAAAAGAATATCAAGAGGCCATCGAACTTGCGAAAAAAGCCGGTTTAAAAAGACTCTATTTTTATTAATAAAATGAAATACAAAATTTTTGATAAAGAAATTAGTGGCCCATTTACTATTCCCTCAGGGATAGTAACCACCGAGGTATCAACTATCGAAAAAATTGCCAATGAAATTCCAGAAATTGGAATTCTAACTACAAAAAGCATTGGACCGGAACTCAGAGTAGGGTACCGGGAGCCGATTATTGCTCAGATTGCCCCCTTTTCTTTTATTAACGCTGTTGGCCTAACAAATCCTGGCGTAGAAGAATTCAGAAAAAGAATTTCGAAAATAAAAATACCTAGAGATAAATTTTTGCTTATTTCAATCTTTGGGGGCAATGAAAAAGAGTTCAGAGGGGTAGCTGAAACCCTATTTGATTTTGCCAACGGTTTTGAATTAAATATTTCCTGCCCTCATACTGAAAAATATGGCCAAACAATTGGCAAGGACACAGCGATTTTGGAGAAAATAGTAAAAAGTATCAGCTCTCTCGGGAAGCCGGTATTTGTTAAAATTTCCCCAAATTTGGATGTAAAAGAAACAGTAAAAGCAACCCTGAAAGGAGGAGCTTCAGGCATAACTGCTATAAATACAAGGGGACCGGAATTGTTTCTCCACGATAACCATTCCGTTCTTTCAAATAAAGTCGGCGGGATATCTGGAAGGGCAATTTTGGAATTGGGATTAAAATGCGTGAAAGAAATAAGGAATCTCACCGATTTACCAATTATTGCCTGCGGTGGCATTTCTACTGCTGGAGATTTAAGAAGATATAAATTAGCTGGAGCCACTTTTTTTGGGATTGGTTCAGCCCTGTCTGGAATGAATACTGAGGAGATGAAACAATATTTCCATCAGCTATTAATTGATTTTTGGAAAGGAACAGATGAGACCGTTAGCTTTTTAAAAGAGAAACTAAATACGGAATATCAAAAATATACTGTAAGAGAAAATAAATTTTTGGCCGAAGATTTATTTCTTTTGAAATTAAATAAGGAGATAGAAATAGAGCCTGGCCAATTTATTTTCGCCTGGTTACCAGAAAAAGGGGAGAAACCCTTTTCAGTGTTCGATGACGATCCTTTAACTTTATTGATTAAGAAAAGAGGTTGTTTTACTCAGGAATTATCAAGATTGAAGGGGGGCGACATTCTTTATATTCGGGGACCTTATGGGAACTCTCTAAAATTAAATGGTAAAACTTTATTAGTAGGTGGGGGGACTGGAATTGCCGGCCTTTATCTTTTTGCAAAAAAATATCAAAACACAATTTCTTTATTGGGAGCAAAAGATAAAAATCACTTAGCCTATTTGGAAGAATTCAAAAAATTATCTAAGGAAACTTATTTAAGTACAGAAAATGGCGAGATGGGGCGCAGGGGATTAGTAACGGATATTCTTCCAGAAATTGTCGAAAAAACAAAACCTGAATATTGTCTAAACTGCGGCCC
>PETJ01000059.1:8967-9158 GCA_002781125.1 Candidatus Nealsonbacteria bacterium CG01_land_8_20_14_3_00_12
GCCTGAAAAAATTTACTCTTCAATAGAATTTTTAACAAAATGCGGAATTGGTTTATGTGGTTCTTGCGCCACTTCAAAAGGTTATAGAAGTTGCGTCGATGGAACTTTTTTAAAGCCCAGCCAAATTTAAAAAATGGTTTTTTGCGATAAAATTAAAAGAGAAATAATTAAACTTTTGGCTTCCAAATAAT
>PETJ01000018.1:0-216 GCA_002781125.1 Candidatus Nealsonbacteria bacterium CG01_land_8_20_14_3_00_12
TCCAAAAAGCCGAAGAGTTTAGCTTTTTCTCTAAGATTTTCAAGAGTTTTGACAATTTCCTCTAAGTTTTTCCCTTCTCGAATTAGTTTGCCAGCTCTTATTGCCAGAAGTCCTTCCGGAGCCGAAGCCAGTAAGGAATCGAAAATTTCAATTTTGGAAGGATCAGGCATTAATTCCTTCGCCTGTCGAGCTGAACTATAAGTAGCCGATAATTTA
>PETJ01000018.1:441-6376 GCA_002781125.1 Candidatus Nealsonbacteria bacterium CG01_land_8_20_14_3_00_12
ATATCATCGACCACCAGAGCGATAGCGAAGGGTTTTTGATTATTAATCATTAATTTAGGAGCCCGCTTGCGGGAGGGTGGTGGGTGGGTTGTAGTCTCCAGCTAAATAACCCTTGAGCCGTGGAATATTTTTGATTAATAACAAAATTGTCCCTCCAGCCACTGGAAGGAAAATCTGAGGATTATAAAAATAGAGAGGGGTGAGAGCTAAGGCGAGGCCTATCATTCTGCCAATCATTTGTTTTCCCAAAATTGAAAAAATATCAGGAAAATTTTTCCAGTTTATTTTTTCTTCTCGACCCATTTTTTCAAGAATGATTTGAGCGATAATTGAGCAAATTATAATAGGGGAACCCCAGACCAAAATTGAGATGGGTTTTAAATAAAGCATAATTCCCATCAGACAAGCTGCTCCCCTACCTCCTCGAAATTTCAGGAAAATTGAATAATTATGGCCCAAAACAACAAAAAAGCTAGCTAAAATTAGAGAAATTGTTAAGTCGTATCCCAAAAATGCTAATTTCTGGCTAGTCCAAACTGAAAGAGCTCCCTTTGCCATATCAACTATTAGAACTAAAAGAAATCCAAAAACTGCTAATTTGGGCGATTTTCCCTTGAGAGCCCTCAGGACATTTATCGCTCCAACATTTCCTGAACCAATCTTTCTAATATCCTGACCAGTAAATTTTTTAACCAAAAGGTAAGCAGTAGGAAAAGAACCAATAAAATAACTAATAAGGGAGATTAAAATGAGATTAGTCATTGAAAATTGAAAATTGAAAATTTTATAAGGGGATATTGCCGTGCTTTCTGGCAACCTTGCTTTCTTTCTATTCAAGAGCGATTCTAAGCACTTGATTAGGGTAGTCCTGGTATTTTTTGGATGAATTACCATATCAACCTGTCCTAATTTTGCTGCCTGGTAAGGGTTGAGAAAAAATTCTCTCAATTCTTGGATTTTTTCTTTTTCCAGTTTTTTAGGATCTTTGCTTTCGGCTATTTCTTTTTTATAAATAATTTTTACTGCCTGCTCCGGTCCCATAACAGCAATCTGACTAAAAGGCCAGGCAATAACCGCATCCTGTCCCAATTTTCGAGAAGCCAAAGCAATATAAGCTCCGCCAAAGGCTTTTCTTAAAATTAAACTAATTTTGGGAACGGTGGCTTCAGCGAAAGCATACAAAACTTTTGCCCCGTGCCTGATTATTCCTCGATGTTCTTGGTCAGCGCCAGGAAGGTAGCCCGGGGTGTCAACCAAATTAATTAAAGGAATATTAAAGCAGTCGCAAAATCTAACAAAGCGGCTAACCTTATCGGAAGAATCGATATCAAGAGTGCCTGCCATAAATTTTGTTTGATTCGCAATAATTCCAACTACATAACCAGAAAGCCGCGAAAACCCAACAATTGAATTTGTGGCAAAACCTGCCTGGATTTCAAAAAAAGAATTTTTATCAAAAATTTCGCTAATAACTTCTTGCATATCGTAACCCTTTTCTCCTTCCTCCGGTACTATTTCTAATAATTTAGGATTTTCTTCTTTCTCAAAAAATTCCGAAATGATACTTCTTTGTCTCGGAGAATCTTCTAAATTGTTTTGAGGTAAATAAGAAAGGAGTTTTTTAACTCCCGAAAAACAATCGGCTTCTGATTCAAAAATAAAATGGCTACAACCTGATTTTAAACTATGGATAGCCGCTCCTCCCAATTCTTCAAAAGAAACTTCCTCCCCAGTTACTGCCCGAATGACCTCAGGACCGGTGATATACATCTGGGAGATTCTTTCAACCATAAAAACAAAATCGGAAAGACCAGGTGCATAAGAAGCGCCGCCGGCTGATGGACCAACGATTACCGAAATCTGGGGAATAACCCCGGAAGCTTTAACCTGAGACCTAAAAATAGCAGCATAACCATCTAAAGAAGATATTCCCTCTTGAATTCTGGCTCCGCCAGAATCAATTATTCCAATAATCGGGCAGCCTGTTTTCCGGGCTAAATCAATGACTTTAACAATTTTTTGACCATGCATTTCTCCCAATGAACCGCCTATTTTTGAGAAGTCCTGAGCGAAAACAAAAATTTGACGGCCATTTACTTTTCCAGAACCAGTAATGACAGCATCACCAGGGAATCTTTTTTTGTCTAACCCGAAAATATCGAAACGACTCTCAACAAATGGGTCTAATTCAACAAAACTATCCAGGTCAAGCAAAAGATTTATCCTTTCTCTGGCAGTTAATTTCCCCTTCTGATGCTGTTTTTCAGCTAATTCCGGCTTTTCCAACTCTTTTAGTTTTTTATTCAATTTTTCAATTTCTTTTTCAAACGCCATAGTATTATTCACTAATAGTTTTTAATTGTTCTTTTAACCCCTTAACAATCTGCTCTAAAATCTTTTTATTGTCAACCTCCCTGCCTAATTCTATTTTAAGCGATGTCGCGCTATCTTCCAAATCCTTTGGGAATTTTTCGATATTGGTATTCAAACCGATCCCGATTACCGAAGATTTCACTTCTTTACCAATAACATTTTCAGTTAAAATTCCGCAAACCTTTCGACTATTAATTAAAACATCGTTGGGAAGCTTGATTAAAGGTTCTAAAGAAAAATTCTCCTTAATCGTTTTGGCAACAATGAAAGCGGATATGATGGTTAAGGTTTGTAAATCTTCAATTTTACTCCTCGGCAAAATAATCGAAAAATATAGCCCTCCTCTCGGAGAAAACCAAGCCGTCCTTTTTCTTCCATAACCACCAGTTTGTTTCTCAGCCACAATGACCGTCCAAGGAAGCGCGCCTCTAAGAGCTAATTCCTTTGCTTTTTGATTAGTTGAGGGTAATATTTTAAAATTTCTAATTTTGCAAGGCGATGAGAACTTCGTTCTCATCTTCACCTTCGCTTCCTTCGGAAGCTCGGTTTTTAAATTTTGCATTTATGTTAGGACAATTAAAGTTTCCTCTTCTTTAACGTTTTGATTTTCTTTGACTAAAATTTCTTTTACTTTTCCTTCGAAATCGGAGACTATCTCGTTTTCCATTTTCATTGAGGAAAGAATAAGAATTTTTTGGTCTTTTTTTACAAATTCTCCTTCCTTGATAAATATTTTCGAAATTGTTCCAGCAATCGGAGCTTTAATTTCTTTTTTAGTGAAACTTCTCTTCGGGATGGTAAGCGGAGCTGCCGAAATTTTTTCCCGTTCTTCGACTGTTTCTCCAAAGATAAATTCTTTTCCGTTAACTATTATTTTTACTTTTTCTTCTCCAAGTTCATAAATTTCGACTTCATAAACCTTGTCTTTAATTTTGATTTTCATATTATTCGAACATTTTTAACCTTTCCGACATCAGCCAATTGGAAGGGGTTTCTTTCTCTGCCGAAATTTTTTCTGATTTTTTTATGGTTCGATAAACTTGGAAAATAATCTCGGCAATTTCCTTTTCTTCCATTTCTCTTCTTTTTAAAATTCTTCTTTGGGGAGGCAAAATTCTTTGTAAAATCCCGCTTTTTTCAATGAAATTGGTAGTGAAATTTCCTTTTAAGAAATCTTTATTTTCCAGAATGGCTTTAGAAAGAGGAATGGTAGTTGGTATCCCTTCGATAATTAATTCTTCCAAAGCCCCCTTTAATTTAGAAATTGCTTCTTCTCTTGTCTTCCCCCAGGAAATTAATTTTGCCAAAAGGGAATCAAAATAAGGATAAATTTCCTGGCCTTCGTGTAAAAAAGAGTGTAAAAAGATTCCCTGACCACCCGGCGGGAAATATTTTTCAATTTTACCTGGGACAGGCTGAAAATTTTTCTGGGGATCTTCAGCGTTTATCCTTGCTTCGATTGCAAAACCTGAAAAGAAAATATCGTCTTGGAAGAAGGGGATTTTTTCCCCTTGGGAAATCCTAATTTGTTGTTCTACTAAATCAATCCCAGTTATTGCCTCGGTAACCGGATGCTCAACCTGAATTCGGGGATTGACTTCCAAAAAATAAAAGTTTTTATCTTGGTCTACCAAAAACTCAATCGTTCCCACTCCCTGATATCTCAGTTCTCGAGCTAATCTCACTGCTAATTCTCCCATCTCTTCTCTTTTTCCTTCATCTAAAAATGTTGAGGGTGATTCCTCTAACAATTTTTGAAATCTTCTTTGAATTGTGCATTCCCTTTCTCCCAAATGCAAAAATTTTTCTCCGTCTCCTAAAATTTGAAATTCAATATGCCTGGCCCCGGGAAGATATTTTTCCAGAAAAAAATCAATGTCAGTAAAAGCCGTTGCCATCTGTCTTTGAACCCCCAGGGATATTGAAAAAATCTCACCAAAACTAACCTCTCCATTAATTACTCTAATGCCAATCCCCCCTCCCCCTCTTCTGGCCTTGAGAACAAAAGGCGGTCTAATCTTTAAAACCCATTTAAAAAGATCTTCTTTTGTTTTGATAGACCCTTCACTGGCTGGCAAAGTAGGTATTCCTACTTTTTGGGCAATTCTTTTTGCTTCAATCTTATCTTCTAATCTTCTTAAGACCTTAAAATGTGGCCCAATAAATTTCAGATGTTTTTTTTGACAAAGCTTGGCAAATCGCCAATTTTCAGCCAAAAATCCATAGCCAGGATGAATAGCGTCAGCTCCAGCAATTTTGGCAATTTCAATGATTCTTTTTTGGTCTAAATAACCCTGGGCTCCTTCTTTTTCTAAAAAGTAATATTCGTTTGCCAAATTTGTTTCCAGAAAATTTGATTCCTGGCCCGGTAAAGGACAAAGAGCAACGGTTTTAATTCCCATCTCTTTGCAGGTCCTGATGATCCTCAGGGCAATTTCTCCTCTATTAGCAACAAGAATTTTTTTGATTTCCATATGTTTTCTCTGAGAGTTTGGCAATTTCTCTCATTATTTTATCAGTAATTTCCCTTAGATTTTGACAATTTTCGCTTTTTCTAAAATACATGGGGTTACCAACATTAAGACATACTGGTAATGTGGGGGGGTTATTATTTTTATAGATTAAACCAAGAGGAATTACAGGTTTCTCGCTTTTCACAGCCAGTTCAGCCACTCCGGTTTTACCCTCTAATAACTCCTTTTCCCTGTTTCTTTTCCCCTCTGGATAAATAATAATTATTCCTCCCCTTTTTAAAACTTCAAGAGCAATATCTAAAACCTTCCTCTTGTCTTCTGCTTTTCGGTTAATGGGAATGGTTTCAGCCAACCAGTAAAACCAGCCCCATTGGAGAGCTTGCCATTTGCTATCCAATTTACCAATAAAACGAACCCTTTCTAATCTATCCTTTATTGGAAGGGGAACAAAAAAATGATCAAAGTAACTTTGATGATTTGGGGCTAAGATAAAATTGGTGTTTTGAGGAATATTATCTTTGTCTTTAATTTCCTCAATACAAAATTTTTCTATTAATGGGCCAAGTACATTTCTGGCAAAAATGGAAAATGGCTTTTTCATACCTTTTCAATTTCCCTTACAATTTCGGCTATAATTTCTTGGCAGCTTTTTATTTCTTTTATTCCGGCTGCTGATAATCCTGCTAAAAGCGGGGTACCCTCCACATTTTCTCCGCCGAGAGAGCCGGCTATTTTTTCTGCCTTTATCTCTTCTGGGAAAGCGCCTCTTTCTTCCAGTTTTTTCATTTCCTCTGACCATTGATTTTTAATTACTCTTAAAGGATGACCCGTCCATCTTAAGACAACTTCAATTTCATCAGCCGTCGCCTCAATTATTTTTTTCTTATAGGCCTCAGAGACAATACATTCTTTTGAAGCCAGAAATCTTGTTCCCATTAAAATTCCGTCTGCCCCTAAAAAAATTGCCGCCGCTGCCGTTTTTCCATCATAAATTCCACCGGCAGCAATTAAAGGAATTTTATTTAATAATTTTTTTGCCTGGGGAATTAAGCAAAGAGTGGTATTTTGGCCAATATGACCACCGGCTT
>PETJ01000018.1:6480-8955 GCA_002781125.1 Candidatus Nealsonbacteria bacterium CG01_land_8_20_14_3_00_12
TAGGGAAAAAGGGGTAAGGGATTTCCGCCACCAGTAAAGACAATTTTTACCCCTTCCTTAATTACAACCTTCACTAAATCTTCCATTTTTGGATTTTGTAAAAATAAATTTACCGCAAAGGGCCTATTTGTTTTCTCCTTTGTTTTTTTAATTTCTTCTTCTAACCAGCTTGCCGGCATTAAACCTGAGCCAATCGTTCCTAAACCCCCAGCATTAGAAACTGCCGAAACCAAATTTGCCTCAGAAATTCCCGCCATTCCGCCCTGGATAATTGGATATTTTATTCCTAAAAGTTTAACCAAAGGGTTATCCTCGAACATTGAGATAAATTTTTAATTTATCGAAAATGTGAAATGAATTTGTAATTCATTGAACATATTTTTTCTCGAATTCTCCTTTATCAACGATCGCTACCGAGAATCTGGCCTCAGATTTTAATCCTTCCCCCACCAGGGCCTGACCTTTGACATGAGCAATTTTGTTTTTCTCAATGTCATAAATTCCCAAAATTTCATCTTTTAAAATAATTTTATCTCCGGGAAAAATTGGTTTATAAAATTGGCAGCTTCTGACGTCATAGGCTAAAAAATGGTAATTTTTATGACTCTCGCCAATTTTTTGCCGTAAAAGAATAGTAGATAATTGGGCTAAGGCTTCCACCACCAAAACTCCTGGCATTATCTTAAAATCAACAAAGTGGCCTTTAAAATAGTAATCGTCGATTGTCGTTTGATAAAAGCCAGAAATGGTATTTTCTCCAATTTCCTCAACTCCATCAACAAATAAAAAGGGCTCCTGATAGGGAATAATTTCCTTAATTTGATTCTTGTTTAAAATCATGAATTACAAGGGCAATCCTCCATCAATATTGATTACCGCCCCGGTAATAAAGCTGGCTTCTTCTGAGGCTAAAAAGAAAATTAAGCTTGCCACCTCTTCCGGTTTACCAAAACGTCCTAAAGGAGTAAATTTTTTAATTGTTTCTTTTAATTCCGGAGGAAGATTCTCGGTTAATCTGGTTTCAATAAAGCCAGGGGCAATGGCATTAACGGTTACTCCAAATCTTCCCACCTCTTTAGATAAGGCCTTAGTAAAACCGATAATGCCAGCTTTGGCTGCGGCATAATTTGTCTGGCCAAAATTTCCCCTCTGACCAACCAGAGAAGAAATGCTGATAATCTTTCCCTGATTAGCAATAATCAAAGGAAGGGCAACTTTGGTACAGTTAAAAACTCCGGTTAAATCAATATCAATTACTTTCTGCCATTCTTCTTTTGTCATTTTAGCTAAGGTTCTATCCTGGGTAATGCCAGCATTATTAACTAAAACATCTAATCTGCCAAATTCTTTTTGGATATTCTCAACCATTTTCTCTACCTCTTCAAATTTTGAAACATCGGCTAAAAAATACTTGCCGCCGATTTCTTGGCTAAAACTTTTTAGGGCTTCTTCGGTTGGAGCAATGTCGTTTAGGGCAACTTTTGCTTGAGCCTCAGCAAATTTTTTCGCAATAGCTTTGCCAATACCGCCTGAAGCGCCGGTGATTAAAACTACTTTGTCCTTAAGCATAATTTTAAATTTTATTTTACGACCTTTTGATGAATCTCCAGCCCATTGGTAAGGCTAACCCAGCTAGCAATATCTTTAAGGCGTCCCCTGGAATAAAGGGATAGAGTCCGGCAGCTAGTAATCCTTTTAAAGGAATAAAATTCGCTAGCCAGAAAAGGCCGAAAATATAAATAACGATATTGCCAATGAGCATAGCTGAAATTGCTGTTTTAATTTTTTTATCCCAGCCCCTTTCAGCTAACCAGCCAACCAGAAAAGCAGCAAAAACAAAGCCAATTAAATAACCACCGGTTGGACCAATAAGCCTGGCCATTCCCAAGGGACCGCCGGCCGCAAACCAAAACGGAAAACCGGTTAGGCCGACCGAAAGATAAACAATTTGGGATAGCCCTCCCCGAATACTTCCTAATAAAATTCCGGCCAAAAGGACAGCCAAAGTCTGACCAGTAATGGGTACTGGTCCAATCCAAAAACTGGCTTGAGCAAAAAGGGCAGTCAGAAGACTAAAACTTAAAACCAAAATAATATCCTTAGCTATTGCTTGGATTCTGGTTTCTACTTTTGGTAAGAGAACGTCGACAAAAACTGACTGAGGCTGAGACATTGTTTTCACCTATTTAGACCCCTAATTTTTCTATACTATATTGAACTTCCTCGACCTTTCTGCCGACGATTGGGATATCCTCAATTTTAATCTTTTTTAGATATCCTGGCAAATTGCTTACCATTGTAATTTCGGCGAAGGCTCGGTCAAGATTAAAAGGATTGAAGCTGGCCAAAATTACGCCCAGAAAGGCGGTAAAACCAGTTGTCTTCTGGATAGTTTGCCCGTCGGCTATTGTTAGAAAATTTGGCAAAACCCCTGGCATATTAGTCATTATTTCCTCCTGGGAATGAAGATATTGT
>PETJ01000055.1 GCA_002781125.1 Candidatus Nealsonbacteria bacterium CG01_land_8_20_14_3_00_12
CAGAGGAAGATCTAAAATCAGCCGTTATTTATGAAGCTCAGAGGAAGATCTAAAATCAGCCGTTATTTATGAAGCTGAAAATTACATTCCTTTACCAATTGACCAGGTTTATTTAGATTCTCAAATTGTTCCACCAGTTTATAATCAATTACCCGAGCGTAGCGAAGGGTGGAGAAGCACGAATGTTCTTCGACCAGATCACTTCGATGTCCTAATTGCTGCCTTACCTAAAAAGACAGTTGACCCCTATCTATCTTGCTTAAAATCTGCCGGGCTAAAGCCCGGGGCTCTGGAAATCGAATCCCTGGCCATTGGCCGGGCTTTAATTAAAAATGAACTTACAACTTCCCCAGTTCTTTTAATTGATATTGGGGCGACCAGAACCAGTTTCATTATTTTTTCTGGTCACGCTTTAAGATTTACCTCCTCCATCCCGGTTTCTTCTGGAAATTTTACCGAGATTATTTCCAAAGCCTTGGGAATAGATTTAGCCGAGGCTGAGAAGTTAAAAATAAAATATGGCTTGGAAGAAAAAATTCAAATTAAAATAAAAGGGGAAAAAATTGAAAAAGAGAAAGAAAAAGGGAAAATTTTTGAAGCCCTTGTCCCGGCTTTAGTTGATTTAATTCAACAAATTAAAAGATATTTAGATTATTATCAAACCCATGCCTTTCACGAACACCTTCCGCCCAACGGCAAAGGAGTTTCCAAGATTCTTCTTTGTGGCGGAGGGGCTAATTTAAAAGGATTAACTGATTTTCTATCCCTACAACTAAAAATTCCAACCGAGCTTGGAAATCCCTGGATAAACATTTTACCAGAACCCCAAAAAGAAGTTAGGGAATTACCCTTTGAGGAATCTTTAAAATATACCACAGCTTTAGGTTTAGCCCTCAGAGGGATTAAAGAAAAATTACCACTATGATTAATCTATTGCCATCCCAAGAAAAAGAAATTTTAAGACAAGAAGAGAAATATAAATTAGTTTTGATTTTAGGAATTCTGTTTTTAATTTTTCTTATTTGTTTAATTTTAATTTTATTTTCAATAAAGATTTCTATTTCCGGTCAGTTGGAAGCTCAAAAAATTCTTCTCAGTCAGGGGGAAGAAAGATTCAAAGGGACCCAAATCCAAAACTTAGAAGAAAAAATCATCTCTTCTAATCAAATCCTCTCTAAATTAAGCTCATTCTATTATAGTCAGATTAGTTTAACCGGAGTTTTAGAAAAAATTTCTCAAAGTCTTCCTTCGGGTGCTTATCTTACCATTTTCAATTTCAATTCCGGGGTACCCTCTGGGTCGGGCCAAATTTCTCTTTCTGGTTTTTCTCCCAGCCGAGAAATTTTATTTGAGTTTAAGACGAATCTGGAAAAAGAAGAAAATTTTCAAGAAATCTATTTCCCGCCTTCTAACTGGGTAAAACCTACCGATATTGATTTCTTAGTAAATTTCAAAATTAAAAAATGAATATAAAAAATAAAATCAATTTATCTTTAGTGATTTTCATTATTTTAAGTATTATTTTAATTTTGTTTGCAATTTACCCCCTTTTTAAGGAAATAAAAATTAATTCTGAAGATTTAATTTCTAAAAAGCAAAGCTTAACTTTTTTGGAGGGAAAAATTGAAAATTTAAAACGATATCAAACCATCTGGAGACAAATCGAGCCGAACTTAGAAAAAATTGATAAATTATTTATTGATCCTGAAGTGCCGGTGGAATTTATCAGTTTTTTAGAGGCAACAGCCAGAGATTGCGATTTATCAGTCGAAATCTTCCCCGCCCCTGCCTCAAAAATAACAGAGGATCCTTGGCCCTCCCTTTTCTTCCAAATTAGCTCTACTGCCTCTTTTTCCAAATTTTTAAAATTTTTAGAAAAATTAGAAGCCAGCCCTTATTTAATAAAAATTCAAAATTTGAATACCAGAAGATTAACTGAAAAAGATTTAGAGTTAAAATTATTTAAAGAACTTTCTCCCGGCGATACTAAAAATACCCTTTTGATAAAAGTTTATACCCAGTAGAGCAACTTCGACAGGGTTTTCTCTGAAAACCTTTATATCACGAAGTGAGTCGAAGTTGTCATACTGGGTTTATACAAGATGAAAATTCCTAAATTAAAGTCAAAAACAATTAAAGAAAGTTTCAAAAAACTACTGAGAACCTTAGGAGAGAGAAGTCTCTTAACTTTTTTTACCCTTTTAATTATTACTTTAATTATTGGCAGCCTTGTTTTTTATAAGTATAGTTTTTTAGCCGAAAAGAAAGAGCCAGAAGTTTCGGGGGCACCATTAACATTTCAGGAAAAAAATTATGAAGCTGTCTTGAAAATCTGGCAAGAAAAAGAAAAAAGATTTAATGAGGCCGATTTAAAAGAATATCCCAACCCATTCAGGATTGACTAA
Source organism: Candidatus Nealsonbacteria bacterium CG01_land_8_20_14_3_00_12 (assembly GCA_002781125.1). GTDB lineage: Bacteria > Patescibacteriota > Minisyncoccia > Minisyncoccales > PETJ01 > PETJ01. The sequence goes on from PETJ01000055.1 coordinate 2,406, forward strand.
AAAGAAAATTTAAGGTAAAATATAAAACCAGTGTCAGCCCCTGTAGCTTAATGGACAAAGTACCTCCCTTCTAAGAAGGTGATGGAGGTTCGATTCCTCCCAGGGGCACATGGTGGCTATGGTGTAGTGGTAACACTGCTCTTTGTGGAGGAGCCGTCGCCGGTTCGAATCCGACTAGCCACCCAATCTAACCAAAAAACAGCTTCAAAGCTGTTTTTAAGTCTATTGATTTCGTAAATCAATAGATTATTTCTTTTCTTCTAGTTTCACTTTTAAAGTTATTTCTTTTCCTCCTCTCAAAACTTTTAAAGAAATTTCTTCACCAATTTTCTGTTTAGCCAAGGCATCGGCTAAAGGATTTTCCTCAGTGATTTTTCCTCCATTTACTTCCAAAATAATATCATATTCTTTCAGGCCGGCTTTATCAGCTGCCGATCCTTTGACCACTGCTTCCTCTCCTAACCTTTCTCTAGCAATCAGGGCTCCATAATCAACTGGCAGTTTTTGAGCCATAGTTATCTCCCTATTTAAAACAATATACCTTACTCCTAAAAATGGTCTTTTGATTTTGCCATATTTTATGACTTCTTCTAAAGTTCTTTCGGCATAATTAATTGGTATGGCAAAACCAATATTCTGAGCTCCCATGACCATAGCCGTATTAATCCCAATGGCTTTCCCTTCCAGATTGACTAAAGGTCCTCCCGAATTTCCTGGATTAATAGCGGCATCAGTTTGGATTAGTCCTCTCAAGCTGGTTGCTTTAAGAGGAAGCCCGCCGTAGGCGGTAATTTTTCGCGACAAGCCCGAAACAATCCCGGCTGACAAAGTATCTTCAAACTCTCCTAAAGGATTGCCAATTGCTACCACTGTTTCTCCCAATTCAATTTTATCTGAATCGCCCAATTCTAAATAAGATAGATTTTTCTCATTTATTTTTAAAACTGCCACATCGACTAAAGGGTCTCTGGCTAAAATTTTGGCTGGTGCTTTATGTTTTGGGTCAATTATCACCGTATAATCTGCTTCCGGATCCCCAACAACATGGCTGCAAGTTAAAACATAACCATCGGCAGAAACCATGAATCCTGATCCGCCTCCAATTTTGGTTTTTTCTTTTTCCTTTTTCATCTTCGGGAAAATAAATTCCTGACCGCCAAAAGGAAAAGAATAAAAGCCCTCGATTTTTGGCAGGTCTTTAGAAATAACAATAGTAATAACTGCCGGGCAAGCCTTTTTAGCTACTTCAATAATCGGAGATTTGGGTGGTGGGTGGGTGGCGTCCATAATATATCTAATTGTATCATGGGAAACAATTGTCAACAACAAAAAAATTTGCTAAAATGTTTTTATCGCCCCTGTAGTTCAACGGATAGAACAAGAGACTCCTAAACTCTGGATCCAGGTTCAATTCCTGGTAGGGGCATGGGCCCATAGCTCAGTTGGCTAGAGCGTCGGTATGGCATACCGAAGGTCGCGAGTTCGAGTCTCGCTGGGTCCACATGATGAAAAAAATTGCGGTTTTAGAACCTGGTGCCTGGGGGACTGCCCTGGGAATTCTTTTAAGCAGAAGGAATACGACATCTTTTTGGTATGAGAATCCTAGATTAGCTTTGAAGCTTTCCAAATTTAGAGAAAATGAAAGGTTACCAGGAATTAAAATTCCTAAAAAAATTTTTATTTCTTCTGATTTAGAAAAAATAATTGAAAATACTGACTTATTTATTAATGCCTCCCCCTCCTTCAATTTTCGAAAAACTTTGTTAGCCCTTAGAAACTTTAAAAATTTGCCACCCTTGCTTGGAATTGCCAAAGGCATTGAAAAGGAAACCTTAAAATTACCTTCCCAGATTGTTGGAGAAATTTTTGGGAAAATTCCCTATGCTCATTTATCCGGGCCGGGATTTGCCAGAGAAATTATCAAAGGAAAATCAGCTGAAGAAGTAATCGCCTCTCAAAATAGGTCCTTATTAAAAAAACTTAAAGAACTTTTTAAAATTAAACCATTAAAAATCTCTACTACCACTGATTTAATTGGAGTTCAGTTAGCCGGCGCTTTAAAAAACGCCTTAGCTATTGGTATTAGTTTAGTTGAAGCGGGTAGGCCTGACCCTGAAACAAAAAAGATTCAGAAGAAGTTAATTTACCTCGGTTTAAAAGAAATGATAAAAATTGGAAAAGTAATGGGAGCTAAAAGAAAAACTTTCTCAGGCCCAGCTGGTTTAGGAGATTTAATTTTAACCTCGACTAATCCACTTTCTCGGAATTTCCAATTTGGGAAAGCTATTTTATTAGATGCAGAAAAAATGAGAAAGAATATAAAGGAAAGAAAAATTACAGTTGAGGGTTTTGATAATATTTTTGCTTTTTATAAATTAGGAAAAATTCATAAATTAGATTTACCAATGATTAATGAAATTTACAAAGCAATTTACCAAAAAGTTTCTCCCCCAAAAACAGTTCAAAATTTAATTAAATTAACCGAGAAAGCGTAAATTCGGAGGGTTGCGATAATGGTATTCGGCTGGTTTCGAAAACCAGTGGGAGAAATCCCTTGCAGGTTCGAGTCCTGCACCCTCCGCCGGTGTTCAATGAATTTTCAATTCATTTCAATTTTCAATAAATTTTTAATTTATTTCAATGTCTAAAGTGGGAGTTTAAATATGTGGAAATTTTTTCAAAAAAAGAAAAAGGAGCCGGAGAATTTTCAGGAGGTTTTAGCTCAATTTAAGGATTTGGAGAAAAATTTGGGAAAACTTTCTGAAGAACTTGAAAATTTGAAAAAAGAAAGTAAGTTTAACTTTCAAAAATTTGGAATAGTAAGGTTTAATCCCTTTTCCGAAGTTGGCGGAGACCAAAGCTTCTCGATTGCTCTATTAGATGGTAGTGATAATGGAGTAGTTATTACCAGTCTTTATACAAGAGAGGGAAACAGGGTTTATGGAAAACCAATAAAAGCAGGTATCTCAGAATATTTATTATCAGCCGAAGAAAAAGAGGCAATAGAAAAAGCAAAAATTAATTATGGAAACAAAAACAAAAAATTTAATAACTCGACCACCGGTAGTGGTAATTTTAGGCCACATTGATCATGGAAAAACTTCTTTACTTTCTAGTATCCGCAAATTAGAATTCACGCCTGGCAAACCGGGTGGCCTTATCACTCAACATATTGGGGCTTTTGAAATTGAAAAAGATGGCAAGAAAATTATTTTCATTGATACCCCTGGCCATGAGGCATTTTCGGCAATGAGGTCCAGAGGAGCGAAGGTGGCTGATATTGCTGTTTTGGTGGTCGATGCTGGCCAAGGGGTTCAGGCCCAGACAAAGGAAGCAATTTCTCATGCTAAATTAGCTGGAATTCCAATTATTGTGGCTTTAAACAAAATTGATAAACCCGAAGCTAATCCAGAAAAAGTAAAAAGAGAATTATCAAAAGAGGATATTATAGTTGAGTCCTTGGGAGGCAAGATTCCTTCCATTTTAACTTCAGCAAAGACTGGTCAGGGAATTGAAGAACTCTTAGGAATGATTTTATTAGTGGCTGAGATGGAAGGATTAAAAGCTGACCTCTCAAAGAGAGGGGAGGGAGTGGTTATTGAATCTTATTTAGATAGCCAGAAGGGGCCGACTGCCACTTTGCTTTTAAGTGATGGAATTTTAAAATTAGGTGATACTGTTGGTACCTTTTCAACTTTTGGAAAAATCAAAAATTTAGAAAACTTTCAGGGAGCTCCTATTGAAACGGCTTTGCCTTCAGATCCGGTCATTGTTATTGGTTTTGAAGATGTTCCTAGAGTCGGAGAAAATTTTGAAGTTTTTCCTGATTTAGAAACTGCTAAAAACCATCTTAAAATTTCCGAGAAAAAGAGGGAAACCAGAATTTTAGAAGTTGGTCCCGAACAAAAAGTTTTAAATTTGATTTTAAAAACTGATGTTTTGGGTTCAATTGAAGCAATTGAGGAAGTTTTAAGAACCTTGCCCCAAGAGAAAGTAGTTTTAAGAATTTTAAAATCGGGAGTAGGTCAGATAAATGAATCGGACATCAAGTTTGCTAAAGCCCACCCAGCCCTTAGCTACCCGGCAGTAATTTTGGGTTTTCGAGTAAAATTAGATCCGGTAGCCCAGAGTTTTGCCGAAAGAGAAAAGGTAAAAATAATGACTTTTGAGGTAATTTATGAACTGGTGGAGGAAGTTCGCAAGTTTATGGAGAAAATTCTAGAACCAGAAGCAGTTAGAGTAGAGTTGGGAAAGGTTAAAATTTCGGCAATTTTCCTAGTTGAAAAAAATCGCCAGATTATTGGCGGCAAGGTGACTGAGGGAGAAGTTAAAAAAGGAACCCAAATTGAAGTTTTGAGGAACGAAGAACTGGTTGGCAAGGGAAAATTAATTAATCTTCAGCGAGATAAAAAAGATGTAGACAAGGTAATGAAAGGCCAAGATTGCGGAATGCTTTTTGAAGGCGATACTAAAATCGAAGAAGGCGATATTTTGGTGATTTATATTGAAGAAAGGAGAAAAGGCGAGATATAAGATGACTAAACGGATTCAGCGGGTTAATCAATTGATAAAAAAGGAATTGGGCCAGATTCTTTTGCGAGAAGTTGAATTTCCAAAAGATGTTTTGGTAACGGTAACCAGAATTGAGACCTCAGTCGATTTAAATCAGGCCAGAGTTTTTCTTAGTTGTTTTCCAGAAAATAAAGCCAAAGAAATTTTAGGGATTTTAAATCGTCAAATTTATAACATTCAACAAAAACTTAATAAAAGATTAAAAATGAAATTTATCCCTAAGATAGAATTTAGAGAAGAAAAAGAAACCAGGGAAGCCGGAAGAATCGAAGAAATTTTAGAGGAATTGAAAAAGGGAGAAAAATAAGATAGAATCTGAATGTGGCCAGGTAGCCAAGTAGCTAAGGCATTGGTCTGCAAAACCAATATACATGGGTGCAAATCCCATCCTGGCCTTATGATTTTGCCCGGGTGGCGGAAAGGCATACGCACAACACTTAAAATGTTGCGGTCGTAAGACCATGTGGGTTCGACTCCCACCCCGGGCACAATAATAAAAAAGCCCGCTTAAAAGGCGGGGTTTTTCTTTTCAAGATTTTTAGCAGAGACCGGGTCTCTGCTAGTTTTCTTATCCTTCCAAAATCTCAATATAGGTTCTCTTGGCGCCAAAGTTTAAGGCTTCCCAGTAAGAAGGGAACCAGATATCAATATGATAATTACCTTTTGTCCAGCTCATTCTGTCTTCAACGACAAAAATTTTATCCCCGAAAATTTCCGGAATCCTAATTTTTGTTCCCATGGCCAGGTAATTATTTGCGACAATTCCATCCTTAACCCAGGTGCCGGCAGCAGTTAGATAGGGATCGCCGTCAGTTTCCCAGGGCGTTGAAGAATAGCCAGTTACCACTACTTTTATTCTCCTAACTGGCTGAGGTTCGGGA